>NZ_AP025733.1 GCF_023734775.1 Nostoc cf. commune SO-36
TATTCTGTCAATGCGTAAGTCCTAGCTTCTTGTAATGTTAAAGTCCGTGTGGGATTATTACTTCGCATTGCACCATAGAATAGTTCGGCTTTTACTACCGAACAAACAACAATATCTGCTGGTGATAGCGATTCTAACCTCTGCCTCACAGCAGACATAGGACGATTCAGATAAACAATACAAGCATTGGTATCTAACAAAAATCTCACTCTAATGGCTCCCTAGTGTCATACTCACCTTGGGGATATCTTTGAATTGGGTCATCCGCTAATGATCCAGCTGTTTGTTCAAAAAATCCGGCTGGCCATCCTAATTCTTGGGGTGTTTTCGGGGGCACTGATGGTTCTAGCTGTTGATATATTACTGTTACTTCTATTTCTTTGTCTGTTATCCCCGTGGGGATACTAAGGTGTAAAATGCCGTCAGCCCCAACATGAGAACATAACTTAATACTTTGCATTACTGTTTTCTCCTATTCCTTGGTTTATCAAGAATTGGGTAGTACCTCATCTATGATGCCGTATTCTTTCTCAATCAAACTCAACAGTTTCTCTTCCACATCAGTCGAATACGGTTACTTCAACTCCCCCAAGTGCTTTAAGACAGCATGGGCAGCCTCTTCCAAGTTCTTGTTTTCCTGTAACCTACTGATGTTTAGTGCAACCCGCCGCAGGCATCGCTAATTAACTGCATCTGCTGACATTCAGATGAATAAGCCAATTTCTGAGAAATTATCTAGCCAAATCGACGCAGGTGTTAAACTCGCTATGAAGAAAACTATTGAAAAACATCGCCGTCTAGTAGAATCTATTAGCATTTGGCAAAATGGCCAAGTTGTGAGATTAACCGCCATACAAATTCCTCCTTTCAACTCAGATGAGTAACCTATTTTCCCTCATTCCAGATCAAATCCGAGATAAACTACCACTGACGGAAGATAAAAAAGAACTACTTCAACAGCAAACTATTAGTCAAAATACTCCAGGAACAATTCTGCGGGATTTTCAAACTATTTTAGAATTTCTCCAACCCAACGGCGTTGAAGTTAGTAGCACTTATCACCAATTATCCCTTAAATATCTCCAACAACTTAACTCACAATTGAGTTATCCCATAGATATTAACCTCAAACGTCCTGTACAAAAATCCTATCCTTATATTCACGGTCTTTATTTCCTTCTCCGCGCCTCTGGACTGTCTCAAGTTATTACCGAAGGTAAAAAGAGCAAGTTAGTTTTAGACCCAAAAATTCTGCAAATTTGGCAAGGATTAAACTACACAGAACAATATTTCACACTGTTAGAATCTTGGTTAGTTTGGGGAGAAAGCGAACTCTTAGGCGACCAAAGAGATATGTTTGACCAAGCATATCGCTGTTTATTATTTTGGAACAATCTCCCATCATCAGGATTAAAAATTAATAATTACTCAGAACAAGATAAATTAGTTTATTATCCTGGTTTCCACAATCTCGCTCTCTTACATTTATTTGGATTAATTGAACTGACATCAGGAAAACCACAAGCCTCTAAAGGCTGGTGTTTTACTCATGTAAACCCCAAGGGTTGGGGTAATGCTCTCATGGCTGTACTAACAGAAAGTCGCTCAAATATCCAAGTAGAAGATTACGCCACTTTTCGGTTAGATTTTCGCATAGCTTTTGACAATTTAAAACCTTATCTCCAACCCTATTTCCCGGAATGGTCACAAACATTAGTGATTGCAGAAGGCGGTTTTACTGAGGGTGTTTATATATTTAAAGCCACTTTACAGAATGCTTGGCGACGGATTGCTATTCCTAGTTACTTTAATTTGGATGAAGTAACCTCTGCAATTGTGCAAGCATTTGATTTTGACCCAGAACACCTTTACAGATTTATTCACAAAGACCGTTTAGGAAGAACTTTGGAATTTAATCATCCTGTTGTCGAAATTCCCCCTGATACCTGCGATTTTCGTTTAGGCGATTTATCCTTAGAGGTAGGTAGTCATTTACAATTTATCTTTGATTTACTGCAAGAATGGGAATTTGATTTATATGTAGAGAAAATTGAACCAGCTAATGACAAAATGAAAAAGCCTAAGATTCTTGAATTTCATGGTGAACCGCCAGCGCAGTATGGTGAAGAAGAAGAAAGCTGGGAATAGATTTGCTACTGTGATTGGCTACGTTCCAATCCATACATCTTCCAACTCAGTCAAATAAGGTCTATTCAGCTTACCCAACGACTGCAACAGATTTTTGGCTATATCCTCTATTAAGTCGGAATACACCCGATTGATGCGTAGACGCTTTGTGGCTTGCCGTCAGGCATCGCACATCTCCCACATCCGTTCACATTCCTGGGGCAAGTATTTGTAAGACTTTAGATAATGCATATTCCATTTGGTTCCAGGGTGCTATCAGCTGCACATCTGATTTAGCTTGGCAGTTCGCTGCTGAGGAAGAATCCCCTGTGTAGAACACAGGGGAAGAAAGTCAAACGAATCAGTGTATCTAAAGCACTTAACCCTCTTGTGTCAAACTAGGAGAACCCTATCGCTCTCAAAGTTTTGAGAGCTTTATCTTCCAGTTTTTTGCGAAAAATTTTAGTTTCTAGAAGAAAATAAAGCTTTAAACCTTGACTAACTCAAAGTTTCAGAATCAGGCTTTGATGATGTTTTCCAAAAGTGACACAAGAGGGTTAAGTGCCAACATTTTTAGTTGAGTCTACAGCTTGCAGTCAGTTCTACATTGAGGAAAGTTCCTGAGCGGGGTGTAATTGAACGCAACTGCTGGATAAAACCATTAAATCTAGCATCAGTTACGCCGAACCCAGCTTCAACACAAGCAGATAACCCCCCTTCAATGGCAATAGGAGCGCCTTCTCTTGGGCTATATACAATAAATTTATCAACAGTACCAGTACCAACCGCAAACCCGATAACTTGGCGAACTGTTCGCAAAGCAGCATTATCTAGAGCGCCACCTATACTGCCAACACTGATATTAACCGCACGACTTTCAGCCAATGCTGGCGCACTCATCGACAATACTGCCCCAACAATCATTAAACAGGTGAACTTATTCATTTTCTTTCCTCACTCGACTTAAACTTATGTATTTACAAAAACATAGACTCACTAACTAATATACGGACATTATCTGAAGATAATCATTTATTAAAGCAGGGTTTAAGAAGCAGCTTTTTGACAGGTTTTATGCGTGGAACAGTACAACATGGGAGGGAGCAACGCGATTTTGTGAGGTGCGAAAAATTAGGAGTATGAATCACCTGTTTGATAGTGCGACACCGAACAGCACACCGTAGGCATCGCAAATTACCTGCATCTGCCGACATTCCAACTCCAGGTATTTCAGTAACTTTAGGTGTTGTAACTCAATGGTTTACCATGCCTAAGAGATTAAGATAAAACGGTTTTAGTGAGAGTCCATGAGATTGCTTCCTACCCTGCGGGAACGCTAAGAGCGAACGTCGCAATGATGGGGTACTATTTTTGAATGCAGTCTATTATTAGACCCACTTTTTGAGTGAAAATAAATCTATGAATAGAACGTTATATTATCATCAGCAATCAAACTTTTCTCGGAAAATCCGAATATTTTTAATAGAGAAAAATTTAGATTGTGAATTCCTTGAAATTAATTTAGCCAATAAACCCCCTGAATTCCTTGAAATTTCTCCTATTGGTCAAGTCCCTGTGTTTGTAGATCAAGATGGCACGGTAATTTGGGACTCTACATTGATTGCGGAGTATCTAGACGAAACTTATCCACAGCCTAGCTTCTACCCAAGCGCTCCTCACATACGGCTTGAGTGCCGCAAATGGGAACAACTAGCAGATACTTTAGGCGACAATATTATCAGTTTATGGGTACTAGATTTTATGGGTGATCTAGCTCCTGCTTATTATCGAAAAAAATATGAAACATTAATTAATCGCCTTTTACCAATCTTTGATGGACAACTGCGTTCAGCTAAATATTTGTTAGAGGGTGAAACATGGACAGCAGCAGATGTGGCAGCGTTATGTTCCCTCGGTTACTACAGCTTTCGCTTAAATGAAGACTGGCTTCTTCAGTATCCTTATTTGAGAGACTGGTTTAATAGATTACACGAGCGTGAATCAGTCAAATCAACTATTCCAAAAAAGATCCCTACTTAGAGGTTGCTGAAAAAGTAATAAGAAAGCAAAGATCAGGATTGGTTAGTTATTCAAGCAAACCCTACTTAGGAGCCTTGCAAAAATAATTTGAATAATTTTCATTAGGAAGTTAAGCTCACAAGTCGTTCCCGATTAAATTTGTATAACTTATTTTTACATGATGCCTATTAATAATGACGCACCAGAACAATCAAATTAATTGCATCTACCAAAAATTCTTTTCAATAGGATCTGAACCAATCAGAAAATCAAAATTACCTTCCCCCCTACTTCTCTTCAATGTTTTCATGATTTTTTTCGGGTTATCATGGGGGCTATTCACATAAAATGGTTTCCCGTCACGACCACATTCAATACGTATACTCCCATCCCATTCTCCGATGTGCGAACGCGATTTAGATGGATTCGGACAACAAACCTGACATATCTAATACTTGTTCTGACCAAGCACTAGATTGCTCGGACATATTTTTCCGTTCACTCTCTTCAGACCAAAGACTATCAAATTTTAATTTCCATCGTGCCAGTTGAACTTGAATGTTAACCAGTTCTTCAGCATATTCAGGTTCAATTTCTGCTGCCGTCCATTCAATAAAACACATAGTTTCATCTGCAACACTTTTGACCGCTTCAGGGTAAGCAGTGTCACAAAATGTTCTCAGCCTAGCTAAATTAGAAGCTATATGACCTAAGCGATGTGATGTATTTTCGCCTTGAAACCGTGCTTGTTTTTCATCTAAATTCTGGTTCATATCCACCAATTAACTCCTGAGTTATTTTTTTAACACGTTCTTGAATCGCTGGGTCTTGAATTACCATTGAGCGATTATTTTGGCTTGGACGTATGTTAATAATCGATTCATAGGCGATTGATTGGTTAAAGGGAGTCCAATCCGCACCCCAGATATCTCGCTGTCTACTACCGTCTTCAAGCAATGCTGCTTCACAGTAGGCGTGTTTTTCCCCTCCCCCCGCTAAAATACCTCTTTCTATGTCTACTGCTATTTTGATATAAAGTCCCAAAGTTTGCAGCATTTGCTCAACCTGTTCTAGCGTCGCCCTTTCTTTGATAATCAGTACCAATATTACACCCCTACCACAATAGATTACAGAAAGCATTGTTGCATTAATCTTTTATCTCAGACTCTAGAACACTCAACAATTTTTCTTCCAACGCCGTCAAATAAGCCCGATTCAACTTCCCCAGCATCTCCAAAAACTTCTGCACCGAATCTTCAAGCCCACTCGAATACACCCGATTGATGCGATCGCAAATCACCCGCATCTGCTCACACTCGGCGGGCAAGTAATTGTAAGATTTCAGGTGCTGTAACCCAACGGCGTACTCCCCATCCCACATTGTCACCGTGCAACTAAAGTCATTCACTGTGCTGACAACTGCCCAACAGCCACCTTTGCCTCTCAGTTCCGGGTTGTCCTTTGCAAGAATTTGGCAGACTTCGCCAATCTGGTAGGTATTGGGTACTTGGGTTCGCTCCATAATTCTTTGCACCACATCTTTGACGATTCTACCAGTTGGCACTTTCCCACCAGCGAGTTCTACCGCTCTTAGCCATGCTTCCTGCTGTTCCTGGGGTTCAAGCTTTGTCATGGGTCGAACTTGTCCCTCTGCTGTGGGCAATTTGTGATCAAATTGATCACAAATTTCAACCAAGTTATCAAAAACAACAGCCGCATCCATTAAAAGATAAGACTGGCGACGACTATGCCCAAAGCGATCACGACAATAATCCTCAAACGTGCGGTGACTTGAACGGTAAAGCCGACGATCGCGCAATTCTGCCAGTGCCTTACATGCCTCAAAAAACGCCCGCTCCACTTTCCTCTCCAGATGTAGGCGATCGCTTTGCTCCTCTTGGGTCAACTCTGTTACTTCAACAGCGCTAACTGTAATTGTTGCTGAAGCGGGATCTACTTAAGTAGATGAAAACTACTGTAATTTGTAATTTTTTTTTAATTTGGGATTACTAAGGCTATAACGCTAAGGACACTTGATATGTCAGAAAGATTTATCGCTACAGAGTTAACGGGAGAACCTGGAGAAAAAGCTGAACAAATAGTTTGGGAGGCTATATGTCAAGCTTTTAAACAAAAAGCAGAACAAGAAGAGTGTTTAGCTTATTGGCAATATCCACTGTTCCCTCCAAAATTTAGTAATGTTCTTAGACGGCCTGACATTTTGATAGCTGAGAAAGAATTGGGCTTGATAGTTATTGAAGTCAAAGGAATCAAGATTGATGATTTACAGGCAATTCAGGGAGATGATTGGCTAATGAAGCCAGGATTTTATTCTCCAAGTATTCATCCTTACAAACAAGCTGAAAAACAGTTAAAAGCAGTTACGGGTCATTTTATTTTAATAGATGACTTATGGAATCAAGTTTTAGGAAGAGCAATGGTTGCTCTTCCTTATATTACAAGGAAACAGTGGCAGGAGAAAAGTTTTACTCAGATTGCAGCTAAAGTTCCTATCATTTTTGGAGATGAACTAGCTCCAAAGGATTTACTTAAAATAATTCGTAATAGCTCTCTAGTTATTCCAGGAAATCAATTGAACAAAACACAATGGAAGAATTTAGAGTTGGTTATTAGCGGACGACCAGTACCAATAATCCCCATTAATCCACCATCACCTGAGCTTTATCTTAAACAGGCTGCTATTGATAAATTAAACAAATATCTGTATGAAATAGATATAAAGCAAGAACATATAGGAAAAACAATTCCTCCTGGTGTTCAAAGGTTCTCAGGGATCGCAGGTTCAGGAAAAACAGTACTGCTCTGTCAAAAAGCTGCAAATATGCACCTCAAACATCCTGATTGGGATATAGCTTTAATATTCTTTACCTGACGGGGCGACAAACAAGGCTGAAAACAAGACCGTGTAAAGAATGTAACGATGTATGGTAAAAAAAAGATAGGTCAGATATTGTCAATAAGACCTATCTAATGAAAATGATACCTTTATTCTATCAAAAGCACTTAAAAAGTCAATTGAGTCTAGCAGAATACCTGTTTCTCCAAATTTTGGTGAACATCTTACAGTCAATTAAAAATGTGAATTTAGAAAGGTTAGCGAATGGGATACCTTTGCCAATTAAATTTGAGAGTAGAAGAAAAAGAATACAAAGATTTCTCTCATTACCAAATTTAACAATTGAAAAAATTTGGTTTCCCATTATAAAAGAATGGTTATCAATATATTTTACTAATGAAAAAATAATTTATGTAGCAATTGATAGAACTAATTGGAGTCGGATAAATTTGTTTATGGTGAGTGTCATTTGGGATAAAAGAGCATTTCCAATCTATTTTAAATTATTGCCCAAATTAGGGAGTAGTAACATAGATGAGCAACAAAAACTATTGTCTCAAGTAAGTCCACTTTTTCACAACTATAAAATATGTGTATTAGGTGATAGAGAATTTTGTTCTGTAAAACTCGCTAAGTACCTTCAATCATTGGGTGTATACTTTTGCTTGCGATTAAAAAAGAACGAATTTGTAGAGGTTGAAAAAGATATTTTTCAGGAATTAAACAGTCTGGGATTAGAACCAGGAGTATCATTTTTTATTCAAGGTGTAAAGGTAACAAAGACTCGCGGTTTTATGAGCTTTAACGTTGCTTGTAAATGGAAACGTAAAATTAACGGAGTAGCACCGAAAGAAGGATGGTTCATCTTAACGAATTTTGAGGCGTTAAAATTGGCTATTTCTGCCTATAAACAAAGATTTGATATTGAAGAAATGTTTAGAGATTTCAAGAAGGGAGGCTATAATTTAGAGGATACTAATGTAACTGATGAACGCTTTATTTCTCTAGTTTTATTGATAGCAATTGCTTACTCTTCTGCAACAATTCAGGGTCAACAAATCAAACGTAAAGGAATACAAAAATATATTGCTCGGATCAAAGAACATGGTCGAACGGAACGGAGACATAGTAGTTTTTATATCGGCTTATATGGTCAAAATTGGGTCAATTTCAAGGATGTTTGTATGGATTTAGTCACGGAATTAATGAAATTAAATCGCAATAAATGTAAGTATTATCAACAAGGTCTAAGAGCTATGAAGCTTATAGAGTCTGTCTTGTAGCTGATTTTGTCCCCCCTTCAGATTCTTTACACGCAGTCTCTACAACTTAATTATCAAAGAAATTAACTTTTGGCTACATCAATTTAGCGACGGCGAACTTCAGTATGACCCGACTAATTCAAACTCAAAGCTAAAAATACTTCATGCTTGGGGAGTTAACAGTATAGATAATGATGATCGAGGTTCTAAACAGCCTGGCTTTTACTCTTTAGTTAAAGAAACTCATCATATAGGTACAGTCTTAGATGGGCCACATCCAAGTTTTCCAAAACTAAGCCCACCAGAGAAATTAGCTTATCTATGTAAACAGATCCTTCTCAATCACCAAATTCAGCCTATGTTTGATGCAATTTTGATTGACGAAGGTATGGATTTAGTTGTAGATAGCGATGAAATTAAATTTGAAGGTAAGCAACCTATCTTCTGGTTAGCATGGCAGACATTAAGACCTGTAACTCCTGAAAAACAAGAACAAAGGCGTTTAATCTGGACTTATGACATGGCTCAAAGTCTAGATGCCCTTAAAGTTCCGACAGCTAAAGAATTATTTGGGCAAGAACTAGGAACTTCCATGCTGAAAGGGCAGTATCCTGGTGGGATAAAAAAGAGTGAAGTAATGTCTCGTTGCTATCGGACTCCCGGCCCTATTCTTACAATGGCTCATGGAATTGGAATGGGTTTGCTAAGAAAAGAAGGTATGTTAACAGGGCTGACCACTAAAAAAGAATGGCAAGATATAGGATATGAAGTAACAGGTGACTTCCGAAAAATTGGACAAGTTCTTGTTATATCTCGTCCTTCTGAGAATTCTTGTAATCCAATATCATCTATATGGACAGAATCACCACTGATAAAATTTGAAACTTACAAAAATAGAGAAGAAGAATTAAAAGTATTAGCCAATCAAGTTAAAGCTAATCTAGAATATGACCTTCTAAAACCTAGCCATGACATTCTAGTAATTGTTTTGGGAAATAGCCAAGATGCTCAAATCTTAGAACAAAAAGTAGCAAAAACATTAATATCTCATAATGTAGAGATTTTTATTCCTAGCGCACTAGAGTCTAATATTTTGAATCCAATTTTTCCAAATACTAATGCGAATAACTTTTGGTATGAAGGTGCAGTCACAGTATCTCGTATTCACAGAGCAAAAGGCAATGAAGCAAATATGGTTTACATTGTTGGTTTAGACAATATTGCTAGTAATGAAAGTGATATTAAACTGAGAAACCAACTGTTCGTTGCATTAACTCGCTCTCGTGCTTGGGTAAATTTAAGTGGTGTTGATGGGAATCATCCTTTCTACGAAGAATTGAGAAAAGTAATGGAAAGTGGTAATAGCTTCCAATTTGAATACTATCCTCCAAAAGTAGATATTGGAGAAACAATAGATATAAGGTAACTAATAGAAACCAGCGCTCACTTATACAGCGCTAGGTTTGTTTGATGTATCTGTTTTGGGTATCCGATGTATGACTTTAAGAAGATTTTGGACAGCTTCTGTAAGGAGAAGTTGGACAAAGTATCTTAGGGTCAACGATACTATTATATCTTTTTAGTATAAATACTGAGATACTTAACAACAAACTAGGTTATTTTTGTAGTAACTTATTATTGCATAAATTTCAGTATATATGTCTACCACTAAAAAAATTAACAATATAAAAATACTTCTTCAAGTTTGGAATTTAGAAAATGATGATTGGGACAATACCTTAGATATTTATAAATGTGGATTTTCAACATCAAAATCCTGGATTGATGACGAAAAAAATCAAGGACTAGCTTTTTGTATTGTGAAAGGAAAGCGTGAGTTTTATGGGTTTAATAAATTTTCTAATTATGAACAGCTTCCTACAACTAAAAAAACTATCCATATACTTTGGCAAAAATTTTATGTGCAAAATGTAAGTAATTATGGAGGTGGGAACTATAAATATTATTACGTTTCTGGAGAAAAGAGAGCAACAATTTTTAAGGAAAAGCCTATTGTTTTAGATACAATTACAAATTTTGTGACTTTTGAACGTAAGTACATGAGAACTGGGATGACTAACATAGCAAATGATGAGACAGGCGTAACAAAAGAGTTATTAAGATTAAGTGATGAATTAAAATTTTATCCTGGTTTCTAGCTTATAGTAAATTTTAAACATATAAGATAACCGTGAATCTGAAATCTCAAATAGATATGTAGTTCTATAAAATTATTAGCACATTCGCTATTCTTCGATCACTCCATCAGTTGCGTTGCTTCAGCTATCTAAATACTGTAGCTAGTAAATTAATTGATGCAGTGTTGTGTAGGCTTACCCAGTGAAAGGGTTATCCTATCTCATATTCAGACTCCAAAACACTTAACAACTTCTCTTCCACAACAGTAAGATAAGGACGGCTCAACTTACCCAATAACTGCAACAGACTTTTGACTGTCTCTTCCAGCGAATCGGAATACACTCGACTGATGCGATCGCAAATCACCCGCATCTGCTCACACTCGGCAGGCAAGTAATCGTAAGACTTTAGGTGTTGCAACCCAACTGTATACTCACCATCCCAGGTTCTGACGGTGCAACTGAGTTGCCCCACATGGTTGACTATGCCCCAACAGCCACCCTTACCTCTGAGTTCGGGGTTATCCTTTGCAAGGATTCGGCAGACACAAACTCACCTTAATGTCAGTAGGAGCTTGCTTGACTAGCAGTTAGCAATATCGAGGCTATTATACCGAATAGCAGGTAAATAAATATACTGATGTCTTACAGCAAACTAAGATAGTAAACTATTCGGTACATTAAAATTTAGCTAATGAAAAAACTATTTGTAACTTTTAATATTTTGGTGTTTTTATTACCTGTAACTGCTGTAGCTAGCAGCACAAATGACGATTTGTCATTCTTCGGGGGTAATAATAATTTGATTATCGCACTGGATAACAAAACTAATACTGCATGTTCTTTCAACACCGAAACTAATTCAGTCGTTAAGATGTCTGGCGTTAAGTTTACTAATACCCGAATGGTTGGGGCCTCTTACTGGTGGGGAAAACTAAGCGGCAACTTAAACCATTTCCTTGATCCTAAAACATTAAAGATTAGCGAAATTAAAGGTAAATGGAGCGACAACAACGTAATGTTAATCAAAATACAACATTACAAAGACTACGGTACTTACACTGAAAGTCTCGGTGCAACTTGTGTTAAAGAAGGCGGGTTAAACGAAGTAGCTAAGAGGATGAGAAGGTAACTGAGCTTATATTTAATCTCAATTATAAGAATTTTATACTGTGCGTTTATCTGCTTGTATTCAAGTTATTTAGCAATTGTTGCTTCTAATTATTCACACAGGAGCAAAACGATCGCGCCCAATGTGAACTTCCCACTCCACAACTCTAGCAGAGTCCGCTAGCATACCATCTCGTACACGAGGACTGCTGTTTACAACAGCTTGAGCCTGTTCAAGATTCTCTGCCTGGATTACCCAAAGCCCAGTTCCATCATGGGGAAAAAACGGCCCACAGCACAGTAGTGTTCCTTTCTCATGTTGCTCATTAAACCAAGCGAGTTGATTTTGGTCATGCTCTGGGTGAGCCAATTTATAGTCGTAATACTCTGGAACGGTTGCAACCACAACGGCAAAAAGTTTAGACATAATACTCTGGTTGGTGATTTGAGATCATGTTCAGATTGTATGACCCAAGAAATACTTCTGTGTTAAAAAATAGCGATTGTATGAACACCAGTGTATGTTCAAAGATCGGGTTAAATCTGCCCTAATCTACAATCCCATATTCTTGTTCAATAAAACCTAATAGTTTTTCCTCAAACTCAGTCAAATACGGGCGCTTCAGTTCTCCCAAGCACTTTAGCACTGCCTCTGTTGGTGCTTCTAGCTTGCCTTTTTCCCATAACCTACTGATGCGATCGCTAATCTCCTGCATCTGCTGACATTCCGATTCCAGGTAATTCAGTGACTTGAGGTGGTCAATTCTCATTGTGTATTCCCTATCCCACATTGCCACTGTACAAGTGAATTCACCCACATGGCTAACGATGCACCAGCAACCACCTTTACCCCTGAGTTCGGGATTATCTTTGACAATGATTTGGCAAACTTCGCCAAGGTGGTAAGGATTAGGGGCTTTAGTACGCTCTAGAATTCGCTCAATCACATCTTTGACAACACGGCCAGTTGGCACTTTGCCATCAGCTTCTTGCACTGCCGCTTGCCACACCTGCCATTGTTCTTGAGGTTCTAGCTTCGTCATTGGTCGAACTTGACCTTCACTGGTAGGTAAGATTTGTGATCCATTTGTTGTCAAATCCTCAATCCCAGAGTTTTGACAACAAATTGTTGTCAAATTTTCGTACACATCAGCTGCTGCAATCAAGTAGTTCGACTTTTGGCGGCTGTGACCAAACCTATCGCGGCAATACTCCTCAAAGGTTTTGTGTGTGGAACGATATAATCTGCGATCGCGTAACTCAGTCAATGCCTTCCCTGCTTCAAAAAACGCCCGTTCCACTTTCCGCTCAAAGTGCAGGCGATCGCTAATTTCCTGCTCGGTTAACTCTGGGACTTCAACAGCAGTAACGTTAATTGTTGCTGTAGCTGGGTTTTCTTGAGGGGAGATATCCTCTTCTACAAGGTCATTTGGTAATGTGCTGTCATTAGATGCGGCAGGGGTGGTTTTTTTCCGCCTAGAAGGTGGCTTATTCATGTTTCCACCTCCTCTAACTCAATGGTATTTGCTCAAAGTCAATCGCAACACAGCTTTTGAATGTAGATGGTAAATGCGTAGGCGTAACCCACCGCAGGCATCGCTTATAAAATGAGACAGAGGTTAGAGCAAAAAGAGGTTCTTCAGCAGGTTCAATCATCACACTGCTTCTTCCTCAAACAAATCTTCAATATCACATTCCAGCACTTTACAAAGTCTTGCTACTTTTGCGAAAGTTTCTGACCCTTTGCCATATTCCCAATTTCTGATTGTCGAAGTATCAACTCCAACTAAATCACCTAGTTGCTTTTGAGTTAATCCAATTTTTTCCCTTAAAGCTGCAATGCCTTTTTTGGGTGCTTCCGTTAAGTTCAACGGAGGTTTGAAAACTTTGATTAGGGCATTTTCTAGCTTTCTGAGTAATTCAGCTTCGGTTCTAATGTACGAGATTTTAACGCCTTCAAGACGACTTAAGGCTTCTAGCTTAGGATGGCTTTTCCATTTCTGCCTTAAATTATCTGACATACCTACGTACAGCACCGAGTTATCTTTATCGATTGCCAAGTAAACACAAGGCTCATCCGGCAATGAGTTTCTGTCTTCAAGTGCCACAAATGGCAGCTCCCATAAATTAATATCCTCCATATAAACCATAACTTTTTAGCGCTTCCTTTGTAATGTACACGCTAATATATTAGCGTTAATAGCTAAAATATTCTTGACAGCGCTAAAAAATTAGCGCATAATAGTAAAAGATAAAGAGAAAGCGCCCTCGACTACCAATCTGAAGCGCTTTCTCTGTCCCTAATAATAAGGAAACTTAATTATGACCCATCCAACCTACACACAGCAAGCCCTTTCCCGCTATAATCTCCCCCGCCTCAAAAGAATCGCCACTGAACGCGGCGTAACACCCACCGGGGACAAAAGAGCGGCTGACACCTGGGTAAACGCAATCATCACCCACCAATCCACCCAGCTTCAGAAAGTTGACAACCAAGCCACAGCCCAAGCCGAACTCAACAACTACATCACTGACCAAGCCCAAGTTATAGCTCCCGAACTCCTCAGAATAGTCGAAATTTCGTTTGGGGATCACGAATATTATGCTGGTGATGAACTGATAGCCAGCATTAGCCATGACGACAACCACTTAACGCAACGCTGGGTAGTCATGGTCAACGATAAAGAAGTATTCCGTGCCAGCACTCTAATGCGTTGCGATCGCTTCATCTGCACTCACTACAAAGACGGTTCATTACCTGTGCAGGAACAAGAAGCAACACCCCCCACGACTGAGAACCTAATCATGGCGCATATCTTCAACGAGTGCCAGAATTATGGGTTTGAAGTTCTCAATGATGGCATTTACAACAACAACGGCGTGAAACTGGGGCAAGTCGGATGCACTGATGGTAACTGGTGGGTGAAGAGGCGTTATTCAGTCCAGCAGCAGTATTCTAACTCGGTGCTTGATGCTGTGCGCTCATTGTCGATGGTGGATACATCGCTGGCTGAACCAGTTCACGAATACTTGCAATCCCGACCCTTGGAACAACTGAGTTCTAATGAATTACAGCAGCTTTTCAACCATGAAGTGCGATCTCTTCTTCAAGAATTAGTGACAGTGTAAAGCCTCATGTGGGCAGCAGTGAAATTGCTGCTCACTTTAAGGTATTTTTTGGGCGTTATTCTCCAAACATTGCCGAAGATTCTTAGGTTATTAATCCCAGGGAAGAAAAGCATGATTGACCATATTAATACACTCAAAACAAGTTGGTATCTCTCTCCACCTTGGCGTGGAACAATTCCACCTGTTGAGGTGAATTTACTGGAGAGAGTTTACTTGAGAACCACGAGAACATTCGGCTACTGTTGCGGTATGCAATGGAAACATGAGTGTTGGCTTTATACAGTTATTTGTCGTGATGAAATTGTCCACGCCACAGAATATCAATTTATTGGGACTGGTCAATTAGAAACCCTCACTGTGCAAAAACCTGCTTTCGTTTTAGGGCAGAAAGTAATCCTATGTTCTTATGGTGATGACACAAAGCAACGGCTGATTTTAGGAGTTGTACTTGTGGATAAGTTTTGGTTTTACCTTGTCGAATTGGTATCGCCAACATTGGCTGAAACACCAACCATACTTAATCGCTTCTCGCTAGTTGGTGAAAAAAGTTTGGTATGCGTGAATGCCTGAATTAATTAACTATTTTGTTCAATAAGCAGGTAATAAACTATGTTGACACATTCATGGCGCGACTCAGAAATTCAGCAAATGCTCCAGGATGGAGAAATAGGTAAATACACAATACCCAAAGGCTATGTAAATGCAACTCAGATGTGCGCGGCAAATGGGAAACTTTGGGGACATTACAAAGAGAGAAAATCTACAAAGGCTTACTGGCTGGAGCTTTCTAACGATATCGTCATTCCGATATCGTCATTAATTATTGAAGTTTCAGGACGTGGAAGCACTCAAGGCACTTGGGTACACCCAGAGGTAGCAATTGATTTAGCTCAGTGGGTATCTATTCCATTTCGCCTCTGGGCAAACAGAACTCTAATGAGGGTGATGATCTCAAGTGAAATAGAGTCGAAGCCAGTACAAGAGCAAGAACCACCAAAAGCATTAACCCCATCCCATGAAGCTGCACAATTAGCCCTGCTGGTGGGAGAATTCGCAGGGTTAGAGAAATCCCTCACCGCTCAGTTAGCAGTTAATGCTGCCACTAGAGTTAACCCCGCACTCAAACCCGCAGCAGATGAGCTTAAGACTGCGATCGCTTCCACTAATACCGCAGAGGACGCATTTCTCAACCCAACACAAATCGGTGAGGTAGTGGGAATGTCTGCACGGGCTGTTAACCACTGCTTACTAAATTCTGGACTGCAATACAGAACAAATGACAAGAAAATTCCCTATCGTCCTACTGAATCTGGTAAGCAATGGGGTCGCATGGTTCCCGCAGTCGCCAAATCCTCAAACCAAACTGTTTTTCAACTACGGTGGTTGCCAAGCATTACACAATTGTTTAATGAACGCAACTGAGGTGAAACAGTGGAAGAACAGATTGATGAAATTGGTAAAGAGATTAGCCTTGCTTACAGGTTTTATCAAGGTTATGGCTACTTCCTCTCGGCTACTGTTGCCGAATGGTTAGGTATTGAGTCTTTAGTAAATTGGCAGTACAAAACAATCTTGGATCTGCGTGCAGTCGATTTAATTAGCGATGCTGTCCACAACTCGGAAAATCAACGAGGGAGACGATACCTTTCATACTTCATGCTACATGGAACTTACTCAGGCAGACAAACAGTTTTTGGAGATGGCGTGAATGTAGCTGACATAGAAAGATTGGTCGTTATGATTGACCTGCAAAAAGCAATTGCACCTCAATTTATAAAAGACTTTGAGGTATGCAACCATGAATAACTGCCCCAAATGCGGAAGTAAAGAAATTTATAGAAAAGCTCTTGATGATTTAGTAGTTTATTGCGATTGCTGTCATCACTCTTGGGAAGATAAACAACCAAAAAGACCGATTCTTGAAACTAGCGTTTACATGAGCCGAGGAGCAATGAAGGGTAAACATAATGTAACAGTTTGGCACTGCCCTACAGACCCAGAACGTTATTCTTTTTCTCTAACCTACGGTGGTGGAGTTTGTATGTTTAGTGAGTTTTCGGAAGACCGTTATTTGAGTGGCAGTTATACCACCCCAGAAGAAGCATTAGAAGCAGGTATTACAGAGGTAAAAAATGATGACTAAATTTCAAGATCCAAGAGCCGCCGCACTTGCCCAACAGATAGACCAAATCAACGCAATCGGTTGGGGGTCGGCGTGTGACTTAGCACTACAAAACCACGCAGTTAAAGGTGGACTCTCACCAGTAGAAACAGTATTACGTTTCGATATGTTCCTCGCCAGGACAGAAGAAACTGCCAATAAAAGAAAAGGAATTTGGGCAGAACAATTAAGCCAGGGTATTAGCGGAATCGAATGGTACACCGTTGAGTACGGCGGCATGGCTGTAGAGCTTCCCCGGCTGTGTGAGGAATTGACGCTCGTTCCTGGGGATAAAGAGATTCTTGTGCAGTCCAAGTCGGTGGCGCTCGACTTCCTCGCACACTGGAACATGGTGTTTAAACTGTGGCACTACGACCGTGAAGCTGAATCACGCTGGAATCAAAGTCGATGGAGCGAGTTTTACGCAGAGTACTTGCATGGGCAATGGTTAGAACTGTGGGCTGAGGATGAGGTTTACCAGATTCAATTAAAAGACGGAACACTCTTAGATAAACCCACATTTGCTATCAACGCTTGCTGCTGCTGGGGTAATCCAGAAGCAATCCATCGTACTGCGGCTTACTCCGAAGCTGGCTCAAGTTGGTTCCAGTGGAATAATTTTACACCTTGGAAGTGAGAGCGATTTCTTGTGCCATAGGAAACTAATTTTAAGCTAACAATTTTCACATTGAAAGGAAAAGATATGGAACTCGGATATTTCCAAAAAGATGTACTCATTGAAAAATTAGCCAAGAAGTTCTACGCAATTCAGGGCTATGTAGTCCCCGAATCATATCGAATGCAATCAGCTACACATCCAGCAGAAAGAGCTTGTGTGGCTATGGCTTTGTTTGCAGTAGAAGAATTTCAACTAATCACAGAAGAGGAATCAGATGAGTACGAATCAGATGAAGAATAGTCTACTAATTTCTTATTTACTGAAGAAAGCTTATTGCAAAATATTCAGTTAAAGCGCGAGTAATATACCAGAGAAATACTTTCTTACAAATTACAAAATACAGAGAGTGGAGCGTAAATGAAAGCCATAGTCACAGTTGTTGAAAAAATCACATCGGAAGCTCACATTAATATTCCTGACGGTTTAGCAGTAACAGCAATTAGCCAGCACATTGTAGACCGCTACAACAGTGGCGAAATGCAAGCAGATTTGAACATTTTTCACGTTGATTTTGAATCTATCAGCGCTCATATTGGTTCAAAAACTTATATTACTTGGCATCAAGGCAATCCTTGTGATCACCGTGCGTATTACTTCTGCAAACTGGGAAGATTTACTTTGACTCTGTTAACTGATACAGAACAAAACTTGACTCGTACAGAAGCTTATTTAGGCAATTTTAAGCAACTTATTTACACATCGGAAAAAGAGGTATCCAAAGAATTGGCAACAGTCGAACTCCAAAATTTCTTATCTGGACTCGCTGTTGAACTTCAGACTTTAAGCCACATTGAATTTAATGAGGATTCAGTATGAATGCCACACAATTGCTAACACCACAATCACATACAAGTGCATCTACAGCAGAAACTGTTGGTAGACATCCACTGAACTTTTACGAGTCTCCATCGTGGTTTACTACAGAACTACTACGTCACGTTAGGTTGTCAGGTGTCATTGGTGAGCCGTGTGTGGGGCATGGAGCGATCGCATCTTTACTCAGAGTGTGGCCCTACACCAAGCAAATGTGGACGAACGATATTGATCCACATAAAGCGGCTGATTACCATCTGGATGCAACACTATCCGAGTCATGGTCTAAATTTCCTGATTGCGATTGGATCTGTACTAACCCACCATACGCGGAATTTGCTGCACCAATCATCAGAAATGCTTACCAGAAAGCGCATGTGGGTGTTGCCGCTTTTTTACTTACCAGCTTTCTTGAACCTTGCGATGACCGGGCTGATTTCTTACAGCAGCACCCGCCGTCACTTGTCTTAATCATGCCGCGCTTCTGCTTTCGGAAAGACAAACGGGGTACTCGTTGGGCTACTGATAACGTTACAATCTCGTGCTTTGTGTGGGACAAACGCGCAACAGGGCAGCGCATTATCGTGCGTCCCAAACCAGAAATTATTGGGTTTTACAAAAATCCAGAACAGGCTATTTCACAAGAACGGGCTATTGAAATCGTTCGGGCAATCGCCAAAGGAGAATTATGAAACAGATGTCGCTTTTTGATGAACCAACTGCTGTTTTACCAGTCAGTTATTATCCAGATTTCTTGAGCAAGCATGAAGCAGACGAACTTTACCAACATTGCCAAGAACTGCAATGGCAGCAAAACCAAATCAGGATGTTAGGTAAAACTATGCCTGTTCCGCGTCTGGAGTGTATTTATGGGGACGAAGACTGTGATTACCTCTACTCCAAGAGCGTACTGCTTAAGCCATTACCTTGGACTTCATCGCTAGTCCAACTGCGAGATAGAATTACTGCGGCTACTGGTTACAGCTTCCGTATTGTCATTGGTAATCAGTACAGAAGCGGACAAGACTCGATAGGGTGGCATAACGACAGTGAAGCTTCAATGGGGTTAAATCCAGCGATCGCCTCTGTCAGTCTGGGTTCAATGAGGAAATTCCAAATCAAGCCCATTGGGGGTAAGCCTACTGACTTTTGGTTGGAACACGGGAGTCTGCTGGTGATGCTTCCAGGTTGCCAATCAACACATCTGCATCAAGTTCCGAAGACCAATAAGGTCGTTAGTACACGGATTAATCTAACTTTTCGACCGCACGTTGGAGGTAAAAGATGACCTCAAGTTATCGCTATTGCTGAGGTTTATATCCAAAATTATTAATATTCAAGGAGGATTCTATGGGATTTCGTAATGGTAAACCCTCTAAACAGTTTACTGCAATTCCCAACAGTTTAATTCGCGATCACAACGTTACTGATTCAACATTTAGGTTAATTTCTTGGGTAGCTTCTCACGATGAAAACTTTGATATTAATTTTACGGTAATCGAAAAACATTTGGGGTATAAACGAGACAAAATCCGTAATGCTATCAAAAACGCTGAACAAAATGACTATTTAGTGAGAGTTCAAGAGAACAATCCGAACAATGGTAAGTTTGACTGGCAATATTACATTTTTACCAGCAAAGAAGACACAAAGTTATTTCGAGAAAATCATTCATCCATAGGTGGGTCATCCGTAAGTGGGTCATCCATAGGTGGGTCATCCATAGATGGGTCATCCATAGGTGGGTCATCCACCCCTCATATAAAAAAACAATTAGAAGAAAATAAATTAGAAGAAAAACACATACAAGAAGCACCCCCAACTCAGAACGCACTTCCCGCCCAAGAATCGTGTGTGTGTGAAACTGAACAACTAAACCTTGAAAAACCAACTCCAGAAAAACCAAGTCTAGAAGAACCAACTCCAGAAGAACCAACCCCAAAACAACTCACTTCGTTGTCAAAAAATTCCGAGTCTTCGCAACAAACCGATAACCCCTCTTGTAGACCAACTATTGCGGTCGGGTCGTTCGATAAAAACGAACAATCGAACAACCCGAAACAACCAAAATTCCAGTCGATTGAAGATTTGATTGACATGGTTTTAGTAGATCCAAGCATCATGGCAACTGACTCATTGCCTACCGTGTACAGAACAGAAATCAAAATGCGTAATTGGCGCTTCCCCTGGCGTACTGCTACCAGGGACAAGATTTACCAAACCTGCGATCGCCGACTGGTGGAGTTGATAGCTAAACACAGAGCTAAGTGGAGTGAGAGTGAATCTTGGCAAGAGAAAATCCCCACAGTTCTCAAGTCAATTGGTAACTTAGAAGGCTCCAAAGCCGGACTAGAAGAATTACTGGGCTATTGGTCACAAATTTCTGAACCAGAAGCCACATCATCACTAACAAAACAACAAAAACCAGATGAAAAACGACCCATCGGCTATTTCGCTAACCGTTCTCTTGATTGGCATAAGTCCACCTTCAGCGAGTTTTTAGATCGTGTCGATGAAGTTGGCAAGGACAAAGCTTGCGCTTCTTTTAGTACCCGCTATGACCAGCAATTTCCAGGTGCAACGGACAAATGGCTGGAGTGGATAAAGTTCACACATCCCTCCATGTATCTCTATTTACATCAAAATGCTGCGTAAAAATAATTTGCAATTTATCTTCCTCTCCAGGTAGTCATGACACAAAACAAACTGAACTTTTCATCCGAACAAGACCGCTTACCACCTCAGAACATTGAGGCAGAAGAAGCTATACTCGGCGGTATTATGCTTGACCCGGAAGCAATCAGCAGAATAGTAGATCGCTTAATCCCCGAAGCATTTTACATTTCCTCCCACAAAGACATTTACCAAGCTGCGCTGCGGCTCCATACACAAAACAGACCTACAGATTTATTATCTGTAACCAGTTGGCTAACTGACAATGGGCTTTTGTTTCGTGTTGGTGGTCGAGATAAACTGGCTACACTCATTGACCGTACAGTTTCAGCCATCAACATCGACGCTCTGGCAGAATTGGTAATGGAAAAATACCACCGCCGACAATTAATCAAGGCGGCAAACGAGATTCTACATCTCGGCTATGAAACTGAAACTGAATTACCACAGGTTCTTGACGCTGCTGAACAAAAAGTTTTCAGTGTCACACAACAGCGCTCTCATGATGACCTGATTCATATTTCTGACTGTTTGGTTGACGCTTACCAAGAAATCGAGTCGCGCCACGCCGGTACATCTAGTCCCGCCATTTCTACTGGATTCTATGATTTGGATGGTTTACTCGGTGGTGGCTTTCGCCCCAAACGCCTGTATATACTCGCTGCTCGTCCATCTGTCGGTAAGTCCGCCCTTGCTGGTAACTTAGCTCTTAATGTCGCTCAATCCCAAAGATTACCTGTAGCTATCTTCAGTTTGGAAATGAGCCGCGAAGAATATGTGCAGAGATTCTTGTCAAGTGAATCCGGCATTGAGAACAGTTTACTCGAAACGGGGCGGCTCTCTAACAATCAGTGGCAACCCCTGAGTCAAGCGGTAGCACAACTTTCCGAACAAGGGATTTTTATCAATGATAATTCCTGCCCCACAATGAATGAAATTCGTAGTCAAGTCCGAAAAATCTCAGCCACACATGGCGGTGTCGGACTCGTTATCGTAGATTATTTACAGTTGATGGCTGAGGGTACTGATTCAAGAATGAACATGACCCAGAGAGTCGGTCAAATCAGCCGAGGACTGAAAAAATTAGCTAAGGATCTTGATGTTCCAGTCCTAGCCTTGTCTCAGTTAAGCCGGGAAGTCGAACACCGTAATGATAAACGCCCTATATTGAGTGATCTTCGAGACAGTGGGGCGGTGGAACAGGACAGTGATGTTGTGATTATGCTTTACCGTGATGAGATTCATAATCCCAATTCCCCTGACCGTGGCATTTCCGAGTTAATTGTCCGCAAGCAGAGAAATGGCCCTACTGGTACAGTCAAGCTGCTATTTGATAACCAGTTTACCAAGTTTAAAAACTTAGTGCGTCATCGGCAGTTTTAAGTATATGAGAATACATCGCTGTAATTTGATGGATCTCAATTGGGCATACTACTGCCGCCATTTCGGTCACGCAGGTATTCCCAAATTCGCACTCCAGTATCAATTTTAACTTTACACAGCTTGGGACTATCGCCACAATCTGCAATGGTCTAAAGTCACAACCACATCCGGCGATCGCTGCATTAGACCTGTGCGTTCAACTATTGGAGTTTTAAAACAGATGAAAGCGCTATCCGTTCGCCAACCCTGGGCTTATGCCATCATTCACTCCACCAAAAACATAGAAAACCGAGGCTGGCCTATCAATTATCGCGGCGATATTCTGATTCACGCTGCGAAAACCTGCACAAAAAAAGCGTACTTTGAGGCGAAAGAATTTTGTCAAGATATGGGGGTAATAATACCAGAATTAATCTCTTTACGTCGCGGACAAATCATTGGCATTGTCACAATAGTTGATTGCCAGTTTTCACCGGTTGCGTCTGGCTGGGGAATGCCTGAGCAATACCACTGGAAGTTGGAGAATCCACGCGAGATTACACCGATTCCTTACATTGGGCGGTTGGGGATTTTTGAAGTGCCGGATGATTTGGTCATGGAGGTGGCTGCATGACTAAATCAGTACTACTTGAGTTATCTGCAACACCCGAAAAATTCTTAGAGAAAGGGGGCAAAGCCTTACAGGGGGAATCAGTCGGTTGTCTTTATCAGTACCTCGAAACTAAAAAACTACTTGATGGGGAGACTGTTTCTTATCCCCGTGTGATTGGTGAACGTGACCCGAATAATCCCTTTCATTGGCGATGGGCATTCAATTGGAAAGAGAAGATAAACGGGGCATGGAAAGGCAAAAGTATAGGTTCAATTCCCCCTGGCACTGTGACAATGATTCGGACACTGCAACAAGAGAGGGCAACGCGAGAGAATATCATCGCTTTTATCAAAAAAGCGAAAACCAAAAAGCCATCACCAAAATTAGATGTCTGCACAAATTTTGAGAACACAAAAATAAAACCAGTTCTGCCAAATAATGCCCCGATCGCTGTAGTACTTTTCGCGGGTGGCGGCGGGATAGAAGCGGGGATGGTTGAAGCCGGGATTCGTCCAGTCATTGCAGTGGAGTTCGACCCCACAAAACCAGAACTGAGCCGCGCGATCGCTCTCAACCATCACTGCAACTTTAGTGAGTGCGGCTGTAGAGTCGTCCAGCTAACAGTTCAAGAAGTAGCGCGGTTAGGATTTGCAGGTTTTCCCCGCCGCCCTGATTACCTCCACGCCTCCCCGGTGTGCGCCAACTTTAGCCAAGCCCATACAGCGAAAGCGGGTAAGGGTGAGGAAACGGCTGATGATCTGACGGCGGCGATCGCGGTAGCAGAAGCCATCCGACAGTTACAGCCACGGGTGTTCACGCTCGAAAATGTGCCGCGCTATCAGAACAGTCAGAGTTTCGCTGCTATTTTGGAAACTCTCGAAAGTTATAGATACTTGATTAATTATAGCGTGGTCAACATGGCTGACTTTGGGTTGCCCCAGGCGCGGCGGCGGTTAGTTCTGGTTGCCAGTAGGGGTTTTCAGGTTGCCCTACCAACAGAGAGTAAATCCTGTGGTTGGTACGAGGCGATCGCCCATCTCATCCCCGCAATGGCTGATTCACACCTGCTGCCCAAACAGCAACAAGCTTTGGAGAAATTTTTAGCAGGAAATGCGCCCACACCTCTGCTGATTGAAAGGGTTGGAGGACGTTCACAGTCCAAGTACAAACCTGGGCATTTACCCTGCAATACCATACTGCGATCGCATTTCACAGATCACAAGGGCTGCAACCGGAGCAAATTCGCTGATATCTGGTTGCCGGATGGTACGGTCAAATCTTTGTCTATCCAAGGGGCAGCCATTTTACAGGGTTTCCCTAGCTGGTACGAATTCCCGCCCGAAACTGCTACGGCGGGGTCAATTATCGGGTATTCCGTGCCTCCCAGTTTTGCAAGTCAATTATTGATGTCGGCACAAAGTTATAGCTATGTAGGCAATAGCTAAAGCTCTACTCCTTCATCAATCCAAGCATCAAAGGATATTCGCGGTTTTGGACTGTCCGTATGTCAACAATGGGTCATAGGGACGAAATGCGGGGAGCCTTCGTATCGCTCAAATGACCTAATAAGCGCTACCTTATCAGTAGTTTTTTCTCTTATAGCAGCTTCATCAGTGAGAGGATGTGAAGCTGGTCTCAATTAGACGCTGTTGCGATCGCTCAATGTTTGCGGAGTAAATTCATCCAATTTCTGTTCCAACTCTTCAATTCGAGCCAAAAGGGGAGCCATCATAGCTTCAACCTCGGTAGCAGAATAGCGGATAGGAATATGCTGAGAACAATTCTCACTCAAAGCTTCGACATGAAATAGAATAGCTCGCTCAACTTTTGCTGGATAGCCAGGGATGCGAAGTCGCTCAATTAAAGCACTATCCCCTTCAACATATTCTGCCTTACCCCAAACTTTGATACGTCTGCGTTGGCGGTAATCCATCAGGAACAGAAATGCTTTTGCTTCTCCTTCAAGGTTGCCTACGGTAATGTACTGCACATTCCCAGAAAAATCGGCGAATCCCAGGGTTTTCTCATTCAACACTTTCAGAAAACCGGGCGCTCCCCCTCGAAACTGGATATAGGGATAGCCATTAGAACTGACCGTTCCCAAATAAAACCCATCCAGATGAGCAATAAATTCCGCAATTTCTAGGGTAATTGAGTCATTAGCAGGGCCATTGGCAATATAGCGTTCATAGGTTTGCCGCGACCCCCCGTTGTGACTGCGCGGCTTCAACTCCAGGAGTAAAAGCAATTTCTCCAAATTTACGTGGCATAGGGCGCTCCTAAATTCTAGCAGGTTCTTCAATGCCAATTATTCTAATAAAACCGGGGAGATACTTGAGCCGTTCAATCCAAGCTCGAACATGAAAATAGGGTTTAGAGAAATCTTGCCACTGAAAGAAATGCGCTCACACGATTGCGATGAATGTGTGAACGCCTGAGCAAATTCTGCGAAATGTTTTCAGATCACGATAAAATCTGCACTTGTGAGGTCATGTCTCACTCCATCCAGGATAGCTAGTGTTTGGTCTTCAAACCCAATTAGCGTTCGGTTTCCCCTTGAATAGATAGATAACTCACCGAATTTTAGACCATCAGCCAGACCAAGGAGATCCTTGCCAAGGTGGAAGTCAATAATCGTGTCAGTACCTTCACCAGCAGCTACGACGAAGGTATCACGACCTTTATTGCCCGAAATGCGATCACTACCTAGACCACCTCTGAGAATGTCATCGCCACCACCACCCCAAATGCGATCGCTACCTAGACCACCTCTGATAACATCATCGCCACCATCACCCCAAAGGCGGTCATTCCCATCACCACCAAAGATTTGATCATTACCTAAGCCACCAATAACCGAGTCATTACCAGAACGAGCATAAATCTTCTCATCAGCATTGGTGCCAACGAGTCTATCTGAATTTTTAGTGCCAAAAAGGATTTTCTGCTCCTTACCACCTTCAATAAAAAACTGTGCTTGCTCCCAAACACTCAAACCAACTTTTTGTCCTACAATCTGACCGTTAAGATTTCCTTCATCAAAATGAATCCCACCGTAGATGCGAGAGTCACCAGCCTCAATTGCGGCCTCGGAAAAAGTATCCCACCTCAAGGTAACGGCTTTTTCAGGTGTAATACCAGGTTCAAAGCGAGACAGCCCAGGTTGAAAGGTGACGTTGCCACCAAAGTAGTCTGAATCTGTGAATAGCTCAAGAATTGTTGAACCTGCACCACTAAATCCACTGTGACCGGAAGTATATTCTTGAAAAGGTGGTGATGGATTGCTGCCAGGGAGTTGATAGGCCACAAAGTCGGTTGCCAAAATTGTCTGAGTTCCTTGCCCTGGTTTCCAAGCCTCAATGGCATAACCTCCTAGTTCTTTGTTGAATTCCCCAATCAGTCCTAGTTCGCCTAGAGAACGGATTACCCGCACTGGACGAGCATAGTCGTAGAATCTTTTAGCTTCCCAAGTTGCAACTCCTGCATCAAAAACGCCATTTCCTAAAGTAAAGAAGAGTTTAGCATCATCATCAAGAGTATGATTATCCCGCGCCGACACGTATTGCCCAAAGGTCATCCAGGAACCGGCGGGGAAGGAACTACCAATTTGGTCTTCCCAGAATTCCGCAATCAGCTTTTGCTTGTCGGTGAGATTGGCGCTGACATTAACTACTTTTTCTGCTTGGGCAATAAATTTAGGATTGATGACTGTTCCGATTAAATCTTTAGTGATGGGAAGTACTTGCCCATTTTTGAGAGTAATTGTCTTTGCTTGCAGATTTACTTGTCCATCGACTAAAAGAAAGGGTTGGGGTGCGGGGGGTCGAAATTGCTTGTTGCTTTCCAAACTGAAGGAGGTTACACCACTCCAGTTGGCACCTAGAACCTGTTGAACTCTCCCTTGTCCTGGGAGGGCATCAATCGGTATTGTTTCTGGCGTCCAACGCTCTATGTTGATGACATTGCCTGGAGAGTTAACGGGCTTGTAGCCAGTGATATCAGAGTAGGGAACGCCAAGTACACCTTTAGGATTGTTTCCAAGTTGGTTAGAACCATCTTCACGACGAAATTTTAATAACGCTTCGGCAGAAACATTGCCAATTCCAGCAGCTTTAGTCGTGTCAGTAGTTGTATCGTTAGGGTTAAAGCCAAGTTTGCCCATCAATTCGTCAAAAATGCTCACTTGGCTCGGAAATAAATCTTTCAAAGTCCGATAAGCTGCAAAGCTCATCGCTTCCTTTTTATTAGCTTCTGTATTTTCGGCTTGGGGACGTTGTAATTGGTCTTTGAGTTGGGTAGCAATTGCGGTTGGGTCATAAGCAGCCCAAGCATCAAACATACTCGTATGCACCATAGAATAGACGCGATCGGCTATGGTGGGGCCGACAATGGCATTACTTACAGCTTGTTGAGCAACTTTATCCCACAACACAGAAATAGTAGGTGTTGGGTCATTAACTGTAACTCCTTGAAGTATGGGATCGAGAATTAGTTCAACAGAGGGGTTTTGATTAGGTGTGTTTAGCATTACAGTAAAAATTGATTAGATGGTATTTACTTAACTCTCTTCTAAGAAACCAGATTTTCTGAGGGCTGAGGAATAAGCTCAAAACCAAAAGCCTGGGCTTTCTTGTGGAGGTTATTAACCATTCGCTCTCGGTAACGCTGCTCATAATAATCCATGCCAGGATCAGTATAATCGCCTCCAGATGTCCAAAGTTTGTAAAAAATCCGCGCAATCTTATGAGCAGTAGCAGTAATAGCTTTAGGAGAGCCAAGTCGAGCGCCAAAAACAGTGAAAGCCTTGATTTACTGTAGGTGTAATTCATGAATTGCACCTACAGTGTATAGCCTTGCGTAAGTCCTAAGCTTAGTTAAGAACTTGTTCAGGTTCAGGCAATACGTCTGAATCTGAAAATAAGCCTATTTGGGTCAAAAATTTTGCAGTGCTTGCTATTAATTTTATGTTGAATTGTTGACGCACTGGATGCGAGAGCAACTCTTTTCGCATCTTACCTGGCTCATCAATTCCGGCATCAACAAATATCTCCCGTCGATAAAGCTTTTGCACAGAAAGTTCCATAAAACCTTTAACAGCAGACTCAATCTCCAAAATTCGCTCCTTTGGATACTTATTTAGCAACTCTTGACAGATTAAATTAACATACTGACGGCCATATTTAATATGTCTGCCTTCGTCTAAGTGGTGAAGCCAATTTATCTCTTGAATAAACTTCGGCAACATCTTATCTTGACCCATTTTTCGATTATAAAAATCGACAATTTCTTCAAATATCAGGGTGCGAACGAAGAACATAAAGTTGGCTATATCAGCTTCTGGCAAACTAACCATTGCCAAACCTCGATCGGGGTAAATTTTACCCGCGTATTGCAAGCAAAATTTAGAAAAATACCACATATGTTCATTTTCTTCTGCAATTAAATGATGCAAATATTCTGATAAAACCTCAAATCCTGGTGTATGCAACCGATTTGCTGTCCCTGCTAATAATTCGCGGATACCAGTTACATTCAAACTGCAAAAATTGATAAATTCCCACTTGCTTATTTCAATTAATTGTTCTTCAGAAAGCTCTTGCTCAAACCGAGTTGCATGAATCGACATCAGACTCGGTGACATCCATAATTTGCCGCTCTCTATACTATCCGGCCAAACAATTTCTTTGAATGGGTCATAAGTATCAGAGTTCGTTAGATTAATGAGCGTAAGGAGAGTTTTCTCAAATTCGGATTTATCTTTGATCAAGACTGATTTATTCACAATTTTTGCTCCTGAATTAAAGCTTATTTTTTGCTTTTGAATTATCATTTGGAAGAGTCGAAAGTTGTCTTAGTGGAATTTGTGTTAGGAAATGCTGCGCCGGCTGGGAATGTCATAATGTTGCGGTTATTTGTTTGCAACTTACCATCCGGTTGTAGGACATCGGTGATATGAGCAAATGCCCATCCATGCCCCCATTCTGGATGATATACATCAAACGGGGCTATTAATGTTCCATTGCCATTTCGTTCTAAAGGAAACCCACTATTTTGGAGGACAGGTTGCCGCGATTCGTAATGAATGATAATTTCCTTGGGTTGCTTATAAGTTTGAGGAGCTACCTGAATATTGAATTCGCCAAAAGCGGCGATCGCACCTTTGGATGCGTGCCAACCACTAAATTCTCCACCAAGCTCAACACCATCAGGAGCGATCGCAATCAACTGAAATCCACCATCGCGTGCAACCCATCCTTGCGGTGGCACATAAGCGTTTGATTTATTGTATACGCGGTACTCCCATCGAGGGTCTAGCATGAAAGGAACCATGATGACGCGCCCAGTATATTCAGCACTATCAGGATTAATCCCAAAGCGTTTTACAAAGAAACTTACAGCTTTTTGCCGATATTGGGCTATCTGTGCATCGTTCCAACCCATGATTTTATGTGAAAAAAAGTTGAAGTCAGGAGGCGTGAAATATGGGTCTTTCGGATCGTAAACACCGTTAGCCATCAGTACTAAGTAATTTGTGTGAGCGATCGGAGGACTATATAAGCTGTTATTCGGTTGCTTGTTTCCCATATATGGATACGCGAATCCAGCTATGGATGTAGTCAATACAATGCTGAATACAAAGAATGCTACTAGCAGATTAGTTTTTATTTTTTTTGGCTTCATAATGTACCACTTATTAGATGTCTGGTGAAAATAATCAAAGCCTGGATTTAAGAGATAAATGCAATCCTCATAAATTAGCTAATATGTCCAATAAAATCAGGCTTTTAGATATTTTTCGTTGCTAATTAGGCAAAAATCAGGGCTGATTCATCTACCACAAAACTGTAAAATCAAGTACTTAGCTTACTTTTACCTTTGTTTTCAAATGTTCTAAAATTAGGTGTGTCACTTCACTTACTAACGGATATTTTAGAAGTGAATAATGATTTCCCTCAATTTCACGAAATGAAGTTGTTTTTGGTAGTAGGGAACGCCATATCTGCATAGACTCACTAGCGACACGCTCTTGCACATTTTGGGTTGCCATTACAAGCAAGCAGGAAACATCTTCTTTCATTGGTGATGCTTGATAGTTATACAGGGCGTGGATATTAGAGTGGAAGACATTAAAAATAGGGCGTAAATCCTCCATCTTCCCAAATGAGATCAAACCCATCTCTTGCGCCTCTTGTAATGCTTCAAATAGTACATTGTTATCGGACTCTTTTTGTTTTATGCAACTAAGTTTTAACGTTTGTTCTACTTCAGCCAGATCGGATATAAACCAAGAGACAATTTCTGCGAATTCGGGAATCTTGCGCTGTAAAGGTGCAGGACTATCAATTAAAACTAGACTTTCTACCTGAATACCCTGCTGAATTAAGTGTTGAGCTGCAACGTAAGCAATAACTCCACCCATTGACCATCCACCTAAATGATATGGCCCTGATGGTTGGACAGCACGTATTTCATTTAGATAGAGATCAAGCATTTCAGGTATCGAATTCATTAAATTTTGTTGACTTACAGGCTGTGCCTGAACGCCAAATAAATGTAGATGTGATGACAATAGTTGTCCCATATCTCTGTAACACAAGACTCCTCCACCAGATGGGTGAAACCAAAATGTTTTTGGACTAGGTTCTCGACCAGCAATTGAAATTAGAAACGACCACCGATTCGACGAATTATTGTAATATTGTTCATCAATTAATTTGGAAATTTTTTCTAATGTTGGATGTTGCAGAAGCGCGGTTACTGGAATCTCGACCCCAAAGGTATTATTAATAGCAATGGTTAGGCGTGCTGCTGCAAAAGAGTTTCCACCTATGTTGAAAAAATCATCTTCGGCAACAGGTGTGTCTATCTCCAGAATCTCTGACCATAATCTGGCCATTGTAGATTCTGTTTGAGTTAGAGACCGAGTACTAACTTGAGCTTTTTTAATATCAATTGGTATTGGCAATGCTTTGCGATCAATCTTTCCTGTTGCACCAAGGGGAAGTTGTTCGAGAAAGATAAATTTTGCCGGAACCATATACTCAGGTAAAAATGCAGCGACGTGTTGATGTAGCTCTTGCAAGCTGGGTGTTGCTTCATCTTTGGAGACGATATATGCGGCTAAGTAAGCGTCTTGTGTCTGATATCCGATAACTTTTGCGATCGCATTTGCCACACTAGGATGCTGCTGTAATATGCTCTCTATCTCGCCTAGCTCAATTCGGTGCCCTCGCACCTTTACTTGTCCATCTTCCCTCCCCAAAAAGTCAATATAACCGATTTTGCGCCGTATTCCCCAGTCCCCAGTTCGATAAATTCGCTTTTTCAAAACTGGATGGAATACGTATGATTGTGCTGTTTTTTGGGAATCCAACCAGTATCCTTGTGCTACGCCAACACCACCTATGTACAATTCACCTGGAACGTTATTAGGGCGCGGTTGCATTCTCTGATCAAGTACATAAAACTCTTGATTAGTTAGGGGATATCCATAAGGTATGCTTTTCCAATTTGCGTCTACTTCATTAATGTCATAATATATTGACCAAATAGAGCCTTCGGTTGCACCACCAAGACTTACTATCTTTGCGGAAAACAACTGCTTAATTTTTTCCGGTAATTTAATAGGAATCCAATCGCCGCTCATCATAAACAGCCTAAACGACAGTTTGTGCGATCGCGGATTGATTTCAAAATCCTCTACTAGTAGCTGAACTAATGCCGGAACTGAATTCCAAACAGTTACATTATGTTCTGCACACAATCTTGCACATAAAGCAGGTTCCAGATTTGCCCCTGGTGGAGGAATAATAAGCGTCGCACCAGCAGCTATACTTCCAAATATATCATATACTGATAAATCAAAACTCAGTTCAGAAATACCAAATATTACATCATTGGAGCCAATATTAAAACGATGATTTATATCATCTATAGTATTAACTACTCCCAGATGGTTAAGCATGACTCCTTTTGATTCACCAGTTGAACCAGAGGTAAAAATTACATAGGCCAGATCGTTTGAAGACTGAATCCGGGGTAAATTTTCAGATTCCGTAACTAAGTTATCAGTAAGATCGACTGCGATTTTTTCGAAGCTACTGATACATTTATCATTCAAGTGAGCCTCAGATGTTAATACTATTTTGCACCCACAACGTTCTAATATATTTAACTTTCGATTTTCGGGAAAGGCAGGGTCGATAGGTACATAAGCAGCACCGGCGGCGATAATAGACTGCACCGCAATAACCTGTTCCCAACCTTTTGAGGCATATACTGCAATTAATTCGTTGGGCTTGACATTGCATCGCTGACGTAATGTCCAGGCGATTCGGTTAGAAATATAAGTTGCCTCACCATAACTTATTGTTCTGCGAGAGTCGATGAGCAAAGGTTTATTTGGTAATAGCTTTGCTTGGCTGTAAAGATATTCATGCAAACATCGATCTGACAAAGAAGTCTTTGGTTCGTTATATTCTGAATGCTGTGTTTTTTCTTCTTTCGACCTAAAATCAAAATAAGATGTGTTCCAGACGCTTTCATCTTCGGTAAATTTGGATACTAATGATATATATGCGTTGAACATATCGTCAACGACTCCCTCTGCAAACGCTAAATCCATAGCATCCCAAATTAAGGAAACACCACCATCAGGTCTACTAATAGCTTGATGGTCTAAAAGAACTTGAGGTGTTTCAAGACCACTGAAAACCATATTATCGTTTTCAAGCTGAAATAATGTCGGTATAATTTTATTTTCATGTTCGTTCAGCATACTGACAAATGCCACTGGGCTTGCAGCATGAAATGCTGAACCCTCATGACGATTCCGCTCTTGAAGAATATCTAAACCACAGACCATTGAATGAGCAAGATCGCGGAATATTTGACGGTGTATCTCGACTGCTTGTTGTACAAATGTTTTCATACTTAAAGGGAACCTATATTAATTTATCAGTATCAAATAGATAGCTTTACGCGAATTCCTATGAAATCTTTACAAAAGTATACAACTTGCATTCAGCAGGTTTGAAAAGGGGCCGTGTCGGAAAGCGTCTTGCTAAAAGAGATACTGTAGGCATTAATCTAGATGTTAGTTAATCATTATACTAGTGAAAAGTTGTGGAACTTAGAAAAACCAGTTATTCCACAACGTAGTCGGTTGTTCCCTTTAGAACCTATTGGCATTGGTACAATCTACGTAGAAAGCTTGAGCGGGTATGTAGCTCGTCTTGCTGAACATCATTTTACTACTACCGAACAATTAATTTTGTCTCAGGTTCTTCCCTTGATGGGGCAAAAAATGTCTCGGACAAGTCCCATAGACATCATTAATAATTTTTTTGGAATTCACCACTCTTTAGCAGCTGCAAATGAAATCAGAGGTATTTTTGCTACAACTCTAATTCAGGTTCTTGAAGAGTTAACTTTACGTCGAGATTTAGCTAATTTGTCACCCCTAAAGTGGGCAAGTTTGACCTTTGAGTTTAGTTTTCTGCGCTTGTATCAAGCTTGGTGTCCATTGTGTTACACCAGTTGGCGTACCTAGTAGTCTGCCAAGGTAACTTTGCTAGGTTAAATTTGGATATAAACGCTGCATTTTGCGACGAGCATCTTTGGTTTGAAAACCCCAATAAACGCTGGCTTTTTGTTGATTACGTTGTTTCTCCCAAGCGGCAATTTCAGAAGTTAATGTTTCTGCATTAGGAATACGCCGTTCTAAACATTGGCGAGATAAAACAGATAATTCGATTTCTACTTGATTCAGCCAAGAAGCGTGTTTAGGAGTATAGTGAAACTCTAACTTTTGAATAATTCGGCGTGCTTCTTCTGGTTGAAAAACTTCGTATAACGCACTTGGGGTATGAATATTAAGGTTATCTACTACTAAAAGAAGCACATCAGCATCTCGGTAATCAACATCTACTAACTTTTTCATTTGAAGAGCAAAGTCTACTTTTGTGCGACGCTGTGTAACTTCAATATGCCGCCAGCCTGCTAAGGGTTGAAAACACGCGAATAAATTTACTGTCCCGTTACGTTTATACTCGAAATCATAACGTTCAGGTTGCTCTGGCTCTGGTGGTAAAGGAAGTCGGTTCTTGCGTTACTTTTATGGTGATTGACGATTTATCGTGACAGAACCCTTACTAGGCAAGGATTATAAAGGATCATGGAATTATTCTGAATAAAATCCTTATAGGATAAGGCTTTCAACGATCTTGAACCGTATTCTCCATAAAAATAACCGAAGAACCAGGAAGTCTTACTTCTTCTACTAATTGATATGGGCGTTCATCAAAGCAGAGTACGGGGCGTTTAGGATCGTAAGGCTCATTGTACAAATCCAGTACATCTTCCATTCGGAAAACATATTCAGCATTTACTTCAGGAATACACCACTGTTCTTTCAACCAAGGTTTAATTTCGTTTTTTTTAAAGTCTGACGTACTGTTTCATCTGAAATTGAATCTATGATACCAACGTTCACTAAATGATCTGCTAATAATTGCATTGTCCAACGTACTCTTCCAACTGGTGGATTAGAACAAGCAGTTGCAATCAAAAATGCTTCTTGTTTTCCATCTAACTTTTTAGGTTTTGGTGGATGAACTTCATCCTTTAAAGCAAAATCTAACCCCCCAACGACAAATTTTTCTCGTATACGTTGCACTGTCGCAACATGCGCTCTAACTATGCCAGCGATCGCTTGATCCGTTTCTCCTTCAGAAGCCATTAGAAGAATGTTTGCACGGGTTATGGTTCTTGCTTTGTGCTTACCTTTTTTTATTATCGATTGCAATTGAGAAACTTCATCTTCATCCAAGTCAACAATGTACTTTTTCGCCATGTTACACCTCGTTTTTGGCTATTTTACTAATTAGAGGTTTTACTTAGCAAAGTTCCCTTGGCAGACTACTAGGAGGGCATCAAATGCTCAAATATGACATATAAAGGATGCAGAAAACATCAAATTTTGGTAATTTATTGTGCCTGAAAACTGCATAAATATCAACTTAATAACTGATTAATAACTGAGAGGATGTTTGAAAAGTCTGTAGTAGTGTCAATACCTTCGCCAATTTAGAGGGTGAGATGATGATGCTTTAACCATTAACTCCCATTTCTCTGATGCTTGGCAAAAACAATCAGTCCTAAAAATTCCTGTGATTAATAATCACAGCCAACTACTTTTCAAACAACCTCTGAAGTTAAGTTACTGAACAAATCGATTTAGGTAGGTAAAAATTATGGCAAATATCATTGGAACCAACGGTAATGATACTCTAATGGGCAGCGACAGCGCGGACACGATCAATGGTAAAGCAGGTAACGACCTTTTGAGAAGTGGTGCAGGAAATGATACTCTCATTGGTGGTGCTGGTGACGATACCTTGAGTGCTAGCGATTCATCAGGCAATAAGTTACTGAATGGGGGCGATGGCAATGATTCTCTCTCTGTCTCTAAATCCCCTCCCGAACCACAGGACTACTTCCAGGAACAACGTGACAAAAACACCCTCAACGGTGGTGTAGGTGACGATACCTTGAATGCTAGCAATTCATCAGCTGATAACCTGCTTTCTGGGGGCGATGGCAATGATTCTCTTTTTGCCTCTGGCGCTTTTGGTAATAATACCCTTAACGGTGGTAATGGCGATGATATCTTTACAGATGGCGATGGCAAGGATATCTTCATAGGTGGCGGTGGCAAGGATAAATTTGTTTACACCTCTTTCTCCTACAACAATAATAATATCACTGATTTCGGTGGCGTAGGAAAAGGAACAAACCCGACAGCAGCAGTCATTGCCGAAGTGGACACCCTAACATTTCAACGTGCAGGCTTCACTGCCAAAAATCTACTGTTGACCCAGAATGGCAAGAATCTGGAAATCAGCTTTTCTGGGGTGTATGGGCCTAACAAACTCATCCTGGAAAACTTTGCCCTGGAAAACCTGGAAAACTTGAGCAAATCTACAGGAGCCGCTGTAGACTTGGGCAATATTTTGTTTAATGGGCAAACTACCATCACAGACAGCTTTGATGTCTTCAATGCCAACTCCACTCAAAGCACTATCTTCAACTTGAACACTGTTACTTTTCTTAATGACCTCGACAATAATGTTAAGGGCTTTGACAACTCAGATGATGTCATCAATGGTCAGGGGGGTGATGACATCATTGATGGCAAGAGTGGCAACGACCTTTTGAGGGGTAGCGCGGGCAATAATACTCTCAACGGTGGTGCTGGTAATGATACCTTGAACGTTGACTCTTTACTAGGCGATAATTTGCTCTCTGGGGGCGATGGCAATGATTTTCTCTTTGCCTCTGGCTACCAGTATGAGTCCGGCTCGTTCTACGGCCCACAAAAAGATGACCTTCTTTTGTTAGGTAATAATACCCTCAATGGTGGTGCAGGGAAAGATACCTTGAGTGCTAGTGGTTCAAAAGGCGATAACCTGCTCTCTGGGGGCGATGGCAATGATTTTCTTGACATCTCTGGCTATGAGTATAGAGGTAGCGGATACTACTTCTCCTCTTCCAGCAACTCTGTCTCATCTGGTAATAACACCCTCAACGGTGGCGCTAGTGACGATACCTTGCGTGCTGGCGGTTCAAGAGGCGATAACCTGCTCTCTGGGGGCGATGGCAATGATTTTCTTGACATCTCTGGCTATGAGAATCAAGCTAGCGACTTCTACTACGACTATCGCTCCTTAGGCAATAACACCCTTAACGGTGGCGCTGGTAATGATTCCTTGGATGCTAGGGGTTCGACAGGCGATAACCTACTCTCTGGGGGCGATGGTAATGATTCCTTCTATCTAAACTTCTTATCCGAACCTTCTGCCGCCTCTGATTTAATTACACAAACGGTAGATGGGGGTAAGGGTGACGATGTGTTGTCCGTCATTTTTAACTATTATGCTACCGGAGGAATCACAACCACATTCAATGCCACTACTAACATTGCCTCAATGACGGCGGGCACGAATAGCGTTACCTACAAGAATATCGAACAATTAAATATCTCAGGTACAGAGTACAATGACAACATTGTGGGGAGCAATGGCAACGATACGCTTTCTACGGGCTATGGTGGTAAAGATACGATGGATGGGGGTAAGGGTGACGATTTGTTGTCCGTCGATTACGACACCTATTATGTTACCGGAGGAATCGCAACCACATTCAATGCCACTACTAACATTGGCTCAATTACGGCAGGCACGAATAGCGTTACCTACAAGAATATCGAACGATTAAATATTTCAGGTACACAGTACGATGATTTTATTGTGGGGAACGGTGGCAACGATACCCTCTCCACAGGCGGTAGTGGCAATGATACGATAGATGGCGGTAAGGGTGACGATGTGTTGTCCGGCAATTACAGGTTTGCTAGCGGAGGAATCACAACCACATTCAATGCCACTACTAACATTGGCTCAATTACGGCGGGCACGAATAGCGTTACCTACAAGAATATCGAACGATTAAATATTTCAGGTTCACAGTACGATGACAACATTGTAGGGAACGATGGCAACGATACGCTCTCCGGGAACAATGATGATTCCAATGGTGGTAGCAGTGGCAATGATACGATAGATGGGGGTAAGGGTGAAGATTTGTACTCCGTCAATTTTAACGGTGCTAACGGAGGAATCACAACGACATTCAATGCCACTACTAACATTGGCTCAATGACGGCGGGCACGAATAGCGTTAGCTACAAGAATATCGAACGATTAAATATCTCAGGTACAGAGTACAATGACAATATTGTGGGGAGCAATGGCAACGATACGCTCTTTGGGGGGTATAGTAACTATGACAATGATACCATTATTGGCGGTGCAGGTAATGATAGCTTGAGTGCTGCTGTCTATTCAGGCAATAACCTACTCTCTGGAGATGACGGTAATGATATCCTCAGAGGTGGCCGGGGTAATGATAGTCTCTATGGAGGAACTGGTACTGATACCTTTGTTTTCAATAGTTACTATGGAAGTGTTGATACTATTTATGACTTCAACGCCACCAATGAACTAATTCAGGTATCGGCTGCTGGTTTTGATGAGGAGTTATCATTAGCTAGTCAGTTTACCGGAACATCTGCAAGGTTATCAATAGGTTCACTTTTTGCTAATCAGTTTACAATCGGAACATCTGCAACGACAAGTAATCAACGATTTATCTATGACAATATTACGGGCGCATTGTACTTTGATGCAGATGGTAGTGCAAGTGAATTTACTCAGGTAAAATTTGCACAACTTTTGGGCAATGTGACACTAACCAAAAACAACTTTGTGGTCGTTTAATTGTGATTAGCGTTCTAAGTAGGCGGGACTAATTAAATATAAGACCTATGTAGGTTGGGTTTAGGCACGAAACCTAACATCCGTAGGGGTTACGCTATCGCTAACCCATCCTACGTTTGATTTCCCCCACCTACTTAGGACTTACGCATGTGTCACAAAAAATAAAAGTTTTTTGTTTGTAGTGAGGACTTCAGCCCTTATCTTGAGTTGTTAAACTGAATATCACACCAATTTTGGCAATTGGGAACCCACATCCTGATTTTTGAGTGTTAGGTTGAGGATATTCTTTTTGGTTCTCTACTGTGTCTGGCATAGATACAGTAGAGCCATCTATTACTTTTACGTTTCGACCACACCATAAATTTTCTTGGTTCACTTTCTCTTCTAAGCTTTGTGCTGAATGATTGAAAAGTTTTTCTAATAACTTTTCTGGGAATCTCGCCCTAGCTTGACAGTAAGCACTCGTATCTGATGTTCGCGGAGCGTCTCGAAGAGAAGGAATTTCTACATCTGAATCTGCTAAATGAGCAATTATTTTACTCACAGCATTATGACAAGTTTTATCACTATCCAAAACTTGCGACAAAAATGCCCACAAAGTAATAAATGGGTCAAATAATCGCTTTTTATATTTAATACCAATTTGAAAAAAGAATGCGACAAATGGTAAATGTAGGATAGGTATAATTCAAGGTGGGCAATGGCAGGGGTAGTGAATATCGATATCGAAGAAAGCGTCGAGGAGCTAGAGGGGTTAGTTCGGCAACAGAAAAATGCTCGACTCAAAGAACGCTTACAAGCACTCTATCTGATTAAAGCCCAAGGCATGAACGTATGTGCGATCGCTAAAATATTGGGAAAACATCGGGGTACAATACATCGATGGTTGGCAGATTATCGAAAACGAGGAATCGAGGCAGTTGTTGAATTTGGGACGAGTTCAGGTCGAACAAGGGTAATACCAGATTGGGCAGTATCGAGTCTGAAAAAACAACTCGAACAAGCAGAAAGTGGGTTTCAACGGTATACACAAATTCAACAGTGGTTAGATTCGACCTTAGGTGTGCAAGCCGAGTACGCAACTGTACATTATTTGACTCGTTACAGGCTCAAAGCAAAGTTAAAAGTACCACGTCCATGCAACCGAAAACAGGACAAAGAGAAACTTGAGGCTTTTAAAAAAACCTTGGTCACGACCTTCAACTAATTAGCCAATATGCTGCCATCGTTTTACCACAATATAAAAATCGGGGGCAGCGATAGGGGAATCTTGAGCTTTTGCGATCGCCATTGCAACCGTGTTTTGAGGGAGCAGTACAGGCTAAAAATGAGCAAACTATAAATTTTATTTTAAAGATTTGATGAACTTCAGCACAAACACTAGTTTTTTTTGCTATGTAGAGTATTTTCATTGTAGTGCAAAAAGGTATTCACATTTATTCAGTACCTAACATGAGCTAAATCTTAGGATTTAGTTTGTTCGCTCAGAAGCATTACAACTATGTCTAAAAAAAATATTTTCAACAAGATTACTACCGCTCTGGCCACTAGTACCGCCCTTTCTCTGGCGTTCATGGTAGATTTACCTAAAGCTAAAGCATTTTCCCTAATTCAGGAAGATTTGTTTTTTGGACGTAATATTGCCGGAGGTCAAGAGGTATCCCAGAAAGAGTTTCAGGCTTTTGTTAATGGTGTAATTACCCCTCGTTTCCCAAGTGGTCTAACAATTTTTGATGCCAATGGGCAATTTCAACATAGTACAGGAAAACTCATCGAAGAACCTGCCAAAGTTGTTACCCTTTTCCGAGAAAACACTCCAACAAACGAAGTTTCTATCAGCGAGATTGTTAGGGCATACCGTAAGCAGTTCAATCAGGAAAGTGTTTTGCAAGTGGCAAACTTTGACGAGCTTGCAGTTAGCTTCGATTTAGGTGAGGATTTATTTAACAATAGTTCAGTTCCAAAGCTCATCCAAACGGATTTATTTTTTGGGCGTAACATTCCTGGGGACGGCGAAGTATCTCAGAGCGAGTTTCAAGCGTTTGTTGACAGTGTGATTACCCCTCGTTTCCCAAGTGGTCTAACAATTTTTGATGCCAATGGGCAATTTCAAGACAGTACCGGAATCATTATTGAAGAACCCTCAAAGGTTATCAGCCTTATCTTTGAAGATACTCTGGATAACGAAACTTCTATTAACCAAATTATTGAAGCTTACCTTCAACAGTTTAGTCAAGAAAGCGTCTTGACAGTTGTTGATGAAGATATCCGTGTGCGTTTTGTAGAGTCTGAGCCTGTTCCAGAACCTTCTTCTGTTACTGGAGCGCTTCTATTTAGCACTTTGATCGTCGCTTGCAGATTGAAAAAGAAAGAGCATAAGCATCGGTAAGAGATTAAGATAAAGCACCTTTATCAATCAGTTAAAATACCCAATTTTTTATTAATCAATACCTTTGCCAATTTACGAGGGTTCAACGCCTGTGGAAACGTTATGAATACGTCCTAAAGAAGTAAGCTTGGCAAAAATCTGGGTTAGTAAAATAGGCTCAGGCATTTCCGGAAGCATTTTTAAGATTTCACGAACATAACTTGAATTTAAGTCATCGGTAAATAAACGTTAAAGCATAGCCTTCAAACTGAAGCAGAATCAGGAACAGTGAATATATAAGCTTGTTTTCATTTGTAAAAACAAGCTTATATTTGCTGCCTTTCCTTAGCAACAAAGCTCATTTTAAGCATCTTTGCTTTTCAAGTAGCTATTACTTAAAGCAAAGATTACGGGCTCTTGCGTTATTTTTATGGTAAAAATTAAAATAATTACATTTCAATGAGTAATAATTTTGATTTTTGAAGCCCAGAGTTCTGTGTAGTTAAGAATTTACAGGTTTTTAAATATGTTTAAACACAGTAGATTATATAATCTTATTTATAAAAAGCAAAAATTTTAGCGAGTGCTATGAAATTTCCTGTAGAGCAAATCCTGAATCTGCCAGAGATGAAAGTGTTAGACTGTCTTCGCGTAGCGTCTCGCAGAGAAGAAATTGAAGGCATAGGAATAGTTATAACAATAGAGAAATATGTCAACTATTCTGCTTGTCCTTCGTGTAGGCAAATTACTCGCAGTATACATCAAAATCATTGGAGGATGATTCATGATTTATCTTGGAGTGAGCAAACAGTGTTATTAAAAATAAATCGTCGCCAATTCAAATGTAACAATTGTAAAAAAGTATTTAGCGAAAAACTAGATTTTGTCGATAAAAACAAAGGATATACTAAGAGATTAGCCCAAGACATAGTACAACAAGTATTAGATAGCAACATTCATAGTGTAGCGAAAAGGAATGACTTAAGTGATGAAGAAGTTGAATCAATGTTAAAAGGGCAAGTATCGCAAATATTAAACATAAACTTAACTCAAATAAAAAGATTAGGTATAGATGAAATTGCTCTAGTTAAAGGACAAGGGAATTACTTAGCAGTATTAGTAGATTTAGATACTCATAAACCTATAGAAATAGTCAAATCAAGGCGGATAGAAGAACTACGTGAAGTCCTTATCAAATGGGGAGTTCAGGTGCTTGAAGAAATCATTGAAGTGAGCATTGATCTCTGGTCTCCTTATAAAACTTTAGTAGAAGAATTAATGCCCAATGCTAACATAACTGCTGATAGATTTCACGTTATGAAACAAGTAAATGATGAATTAGATACAATGCGTAAAGCCGAGAAGAAGGCAGCAATATCGCTAGAAAATAAATCCGAAAGAGACAGAATATTAGAAGGATTGAATAAAAGTAAATATAGCTTCATTAAAAATGAAGATTCTTTAAATGAAAAGCAAAAAGAGAAATTAAAGGCAGCCCAAGAAGTTTCACCAATTCTTGCTAAAATGCATAGGCTGAAAGAAGAATTCAGAGATGTATTTGAATCTTGCAAATCTTGGGGAGATAGCATAATTAAATTATTAGATTGGATGCACGATGCACTTTTATATTTTCCGAAAAGTATAGGTACAATGATTAGATGGTTTGGTGAAATAGTCGGTTATTTCGATGGTAGAACTACGAGTGGTACTGTTGAAGGAATTAATAATAAACTTAAGTTAATTAAAAGACTTGGATATGGCTTTCGTAATTTTAGCAATTTTCGACTACGCAGTTTATTAAATTGGCACTTTAGTATTAATTCTCCATAAAAGTAACGCAAGAACCTGAATTTTAAAACAGAGGTTGTATGAACAAAAACAAAAGAGAACTTTTAGCACCTCCGATCTCAAACAAGATTCCCAAAATGCTCCCTGGTAGAGTTAAGCGACGTTTGTTTTTGGGTGGGTTAATTATTGGGATGTCTGCTGTTACTTTCTGGGGAGGAGAATTCTTCGATACAAATTTTTAGGTTTAATCATTTTTCTTAATCATCTTTATAGAATATTATAAACCTTCGCTCATCAATAAGAAGAGTAGTTTGATTTTCTATGATGGCTGCTAATTAAGGAGATTATCATAACTTTAGTGTTAAGTTTGTAGTGAGGAAATGGCATTAATTAAATTAGGTTTATTTCCGCGTATATAGAGCATAACAAAAAGGTTTCTTCGCTTAAAAGTGCGGTTTGAGGTGATTATCCCGAAATTAGAATAACTTCAGTCTTTTGCCAATGGCTCCTCACCAATTCCCAGTCCCTTCTTACTGCGCTTTAGCTGTTTCCAAAGTTCCTTAATTTGCTGATAAGCATCTTCTGGTTCAAGCTTACCATTGCTTTCTAAACTGGTGATCATGCCAACTTTTTGAGCAAATTCTTGTAAGTTAGCATTAAACACTAAGTTTTCTGGTTTAACTTGTCCGTAGTAGCGACCACGAGGGGAAATGAATTTATCTTTGTCTTCCTCATGAGACTGATTCATGACCTCACCTCCCTACTAATAAGTTTTCACCAATAATGTCAATCCAGTTTCAACTATCTCCTTAGCACTTTCACAAAAATACTTACTGAGTTATTCACATTAATATAGTATATAAATTTACTATAATCATTTTTTACAAGCATTCAGTTTATACTTTAGCAACTATTTATACCTCTGGATAAGTACTGCAAATCTTGCCTACAGCGATCGCATGAAGCACTGCATGAGGTCAATCGCTCCAAAACCCACTCTCATCACTGCGGCTATCTCCTGATATCCCTTGACAGCATAGATCATATTCGTGCATTGCCCCTGCTGATCTCAAGGGCTGCGATCGCAACGCAACCAAGAGAAATCAACTTCTCATTTTCGCCTTTGTATGCAGAGAAGAAAAAATCGTCGTTTTGAGTAACTATCCTCTGAAGGGGTAATTGAGGGGCTACACCCGCATTTCTCACAACCTTCAGGCGTTTGATCGAGCAGAGGAGCGGAGGGGCAGAGGAGAAAGAACTCGGCAAAATGTCTCGGATTCGCTAATACAGCACTTGTATTCTAGGATATCCGTTCTTTGTGAAGAGCCAAATGATTCCTATAGATGTGAAACTACTCATCAAAAAAACCTCTAACCCAATCCGCAATAAAACAGAACTAACCCCACCACCGACTGAACCCATTGAGATTCCTGAGAGCCAAAATATTTCTGAAACAGTGATTGAACCAAATCCACCTGTGTACATTGAAGACTACGTTTCCGAATCCGAATCCGAATACATTTCAGAACACTATCGCCCCCTACGCTCTATTGGCAACTCTGGGTGGCAACCATCTGATGTGTGGCGCGAGTTGAGGGTTGATGATTTCTGCGGGTAAATTAAGCTCTGGCTGAATAGAAATTAATATATCATGCTAAATTACCTTCAAAAAAGCTATAAAAGCCTTACTAGGCAAGAAAAATAAACGTTAACTAGTTATTTTTTATGGGTTTAGCACTGATTCGGGCTTTTGAGCTTTATTGTCGAGCCTAGTTTTGATATCTAACTAATAATTTGGCATAACAGCTAATGATTTATCAGTGAAGTTTTGGGCTGCAAGTAAATACTCTGGTGAGGGATGTGCTAAAAATAGTTTTCCGGCAAGTATGCTGTGGTTAACATCTATATATTTGTTAAGTATTGCACAAGGCATTTAAAGTCTAGATAATTCATTAAATTTAATTATTAGGGCAAGTCATGAACAAAAAATGGGCTATCAAACGAATCACAATAAATCTTGCATCAGTTGAAAGCGAAAAACTTGAACGATATTGTGCAATGACAGGTAGACCTGCAACTGATGTGATTCGGCAGTTGATTCGCTCTCTCTCCATAACGGAGTTGTCAGCGTCTGAACAGACTACACCTACGCTAAAATATGATGTTCCCATTTTGAAATAATGGCAATTGAATTACTTGGGTTTGTTTGGCGTTATCCAAATTGGACAAGGAAATGCCCAGTAACCTAATACTGCGGTTTTCCAAATCAATCGACTCAAACAGTGCTTTAGCTATCTCAAAAATCGTAGAGAGTTCACTAATTGGAGCAAGCATTGTTTTACTGCGGGTTATCTGATGATAGTCAGAAAACTTGACTTTTAACGTTAACGTGCGACCTCGCGTTTCGTGCTGCTCTAAGCGTTGCTCGACAATTTGGGCAATCTGTTCGAGTTGTTGCAACATCTGACTGATATCGCTTAAGTCTTGTGCAAACGAGGTTTCTGCACCGATGGACTTGCGAACCCGATTCGCCTCAACTGGGCGGTCATCTTCTGCCCTGGCAATCTTATAGTAATAATTCCCTGCTTTCCCAAAATGGTGTGTTAACTCCAAGGGCGAACGCTCTTTCAAATCTGCGCCAGTATGAATGCCGAGCGAATGCATCTTCGCCGCCGTAACTTCTCCTATACCGTGGAATTTTTCAATCGCTAGCTGTTCTACAAAGGCGATCGCATCCTCCGGTAAAATAACCGTTAGTCCATTGGGCTTGTTCTGCCCTGATGCCATTTTTGCAAGAAACTTGTTAATCGACACACCTGCGGTTGCCGTCAACTGAGTTTCCTGAACAATTGCAGTTTTGATGTGTCTTGCGATAGTAGAAGCGTAGGGGATGTTTTGCCTATTCTCAGTAACATCAAGGTATGCCTCATCTAGTGCAACTCCTTCCACTAAATCACTGTAGCGTTTAAAGATAGCGTGGATTGAAGTGGAAATATCTCGGTAAACGTCGAATCTCGGTCTGACAAAGATAAGTCCAGGGCATTTGGCAAAAGCGGTTATGGAAGGCATCGCGGAATGAATGCCAAACTTCCTCGCTTCATAACTGGCGGCTGCAACCACGCCTCGTTGATTCGGGCTGCCACCGACGACTAACGGTTTACCTCGGTAGCTAGGGTTATCTCGCTGTTCTACTGATGCGTAGAAAGCGTCCATATCTACATGGATAATTTTTCTAGTTGTAGCAACTGATTCTTGCCCCAAGGGTAGCTCCACCACAAGCAGTCTCGTTTATTACGCACTATTGACTTGTTGAGGAATCCTTTGACAATTTCCATCTCCAGAAAAACCCCAACCGTGATAAGGACATTCCAAAAGCCCATCGTCACTAATTCTGCCTTCAGACAACGGTGCTAAACGATGAGGACACTGGTCTTCAAAGCTTCTCCAAGATTGGGCAAGTTTATCCCACCAAATTACAATATCTCTTCCCAACACTGTAAAAGGGGTTGGTTTTGATTTGTCTAAGTCCTGTAGGTAATGGATGGGATACCATGTCTCTTTACAATCAAAACTATTGGATCGCTGCCGCCCCCAGGCTGTTTTGAGTGAAAACTATCTCTGACATTAACTTCTTTCTCAAGCATTTTTGATGTTTATTGACTTTTATTGCCCACTCTAAGATTTATTTTAGCTATTATGAACATTGGCTGTATGGCGATCGCATTTCCTAGTCAAGGGGCAAGAGGAAAACTGTATTGCATAATAGCCGGAAGCTCTGTATCCGCCGATATCAATATGGAATTAGACATCATAACTATAGTTAATCCGATTGCCAAAGCAACACTAATTGCTATTTTTTAGACTTTTTGTGAAGAGTAGGGTCAACTAACCGATATGATTGGTCAGATTCACTCGTCGGAGGAAACGGATTTCCAGCAGTTGATGTTACCTCTAGCCCTGTGCCTTTTCCATTAGAATTGATTACTTCGTACTGTCCGCTAATGGGAGTGCGTTCCCCTGGAATATACAATGAAGATTGAGCCTCCAATGTTTGATCACCTGACTGGCTTAACTGTGCAGTGCCAGCAGTATAAATTAGAGAAAACTGCCTCATAATTTCAAAACCTGGAACATAACCGCCGTGGAACGGTATTTCTAATAGTTGACTGAGCGCCCCTTTAATTTCTGAGATTGGTTTAAGCAGTTTTTCGTTGTCCTGGCTCCATCTAATAATTTCTGCATCTAGCAATTCTTGAAACTCAAGAGCGTGTAACGTCGCATCCTCTGAGGAAGTTTGGCTATCTATAACAATCGATAACTTGAGAGTAAACAAAAGTTTCGTTTGTATTTGTGAAGAATCATCATTAGAGGTAACTTGCGTACAATACTCGTCTACATGAAAACCAAACTGAGCCTTAAAATGGGAAAAACTCTGTGTTTAAAGTTTTTGACTAAGATATGGTAGCAATCCAGTGTCTGGATCTAATAAAATTTGACGGATGATTGGTGTTTGTATCATAAATACTCTACAAATTTTAAATTAGACGTTTTCTTGACCAACAATTTCACCAGATTCAGCACTTTGAGGCATCCATCAAACTGACGAGAGTTAGCTCAATCGCTCTACCGATTTACTTAAAACATCTTTGGTGCTGCTTTTTTGCCAGATAATTGGTAAATTCTTCACCAAAGCAATGCCTTCGCCAATTTACGAGGCTGAATTGATGTATTAACGTCCTGTTCTCAAAGGTCTGGCAAAAACAATAAGCCTTAAAAATTCCTTCAAAGTTCCCTACAAGCATTTGTTTGCGTATTGCACGCAGTATAAAAATCAAGAACAAAATCTACCTGAAGGTAAAGGCTGAAACAGCCAGCTAAACCATAGGCTAGAAGGGTTTGTAATTAACATAATCGCAATTAAATGTCAGATAGATTTTAAAACGGCGATTAAAATTGCCTGCGCTTTACCCCATGTCTGAATGGCACGCTTGTAAAGGGAAAATCGTTGAGGCAGCAGGGGTGCAACTTGTATTTCATTGCCGATTTGTTAATAAATTTATTCAAAAGTTGAGAAGTAAGCTAGTAGTGTACCAACCCAAAATTGCTACGTGGAGGTAAGCAAGGGAGCAGGGGAGAAACTTGCAGTAAGTCTTTCCCCCCTGCCCCTCTGCTCCTCTGCTGACCACAACGCAAAGTTTCCTTGTCCGACTACTAGGACGATCAATTTTTTAGCGATCACAGCTAGAACACAAGAGATTATGGCTTAAATAATACCCCAACTGAAACTAACGAGGTTTTTTCAATGACAACTACAAAATCTAATCGTACAACTAGTTCAAATCCTAGTAAATCACCTGTTCCCTACACAGGATTTGATCGCCTGTTTATTGGCGGACGTTGGGTTACAGGCCGTTCCGAACACAAATTGCAGCCCATCAACCCATACTCCCGAGACGTGATTATAGAAATTCCGGCGGCGGACAAACGAGACTTAGAAGATGCTTATCAAGAAGCACAGCGTACTCAAGTGGCATGGGCAGAGGCTTTGCCGAGTGAGCGATCGCTGATTATGCGTCGTGCAGCTGATATTATGGATGCCCGTCGTGAGGAAATGATTTCGTGGTCGATTCGGGAAGCAGGTAGCCCGCGCAAGAAGGCAATGCTGGAATGGAAAGCAGCGCGTGATGTCATGGAACAAGCTGTTTCGGCTCCTTATGGTGCCCAGGGGCGCATTCTTCCCTCTGATATTCCAGGTAAAGAAAGCCGAGTTTATCGCCGTCCAGTGGGTGTAGTCGCTGTAGTCAGTCCGTGGGACTTTGCCCTCAACCTCGCCAATCGCTCGATTGCCCCCGCCCTTGCACTAGGCAATGCGGTAGTGCTGAAACCACCCTCGAATACTCCCGTCACAGGTGGTCTGATCTTTGCCAAGATATTTGAGGAAGCGGGACTTCCTGCCGGTGTGTTTAGCGTTGTGGCAGGATCAGCCAGTGAGATTGGAGATGCATTTGTGAGCCACCCTATCCCACGTGTGATTACCTTTACCGGCTCGACAAAAGCAGGCCGACATATTGGGGAACTGACAATGACTAGCCCCATCATGAAACGGGCTTCCCTTGAGCTTGGGGGTAACAATCCACTGGTGGTTTTAGACGATGCCGATCTGGAACTGGCGGTAAAGGCTGCTGTGTTTGGTAAGTTCTTAAACTCAGGTCAGATCTGCATGAGTATTAATCGGCTAATTGTTGATGAGCGGGTGCATGATGAGTTTGTCAATCGCTTTGTCGATCGCGTCCGTAATCTAAAGATAGGCGACCCGAATCAGGCAGATACTGACATCGGCCCGATTATTAATGAAGCTCAGTTGAATTCACATATCAAGCATATTCAGAAGGCGCATCAAGAAAGTGCCCGTCAATTGCTCGGCGGCAACCCGGATGGACTAATGCTCCCGCCACACGTCTTTGTCGATGTCAACAATCAGATGTCAGTGGCACGTGAGGAGATGTTTGGGCCTATCGCCTCCATCATCAAAGTTCGCAATGAGGCAGAAGCATTACAAGTGGCGAATGATACTGAGTATGGCTTATCAAGTGCCGTATTTACCCGTGATGAGGGACGTGGGCTGCGTTTTGCACGCTCAATGCAAGCGGGGATGACGCATATCAACGATCAGACAGTAAACGACCTAGCGAATGCTCCCTTTGGTGGCGAAAAAAATAGTGGCATAGGACGTTTTGGTGGTGATTGGGCAATTGAGGAGTTCACCACCGATCATTGGATTACTGTGCAGCAGGCTCCGCGCACTTATCCCTTGTGATTAAGCCCAAGCAGTAGAAGTAATTTACCAAACTTTAACACTCACTGAACCTTCTACGTTAAAAACAGCGGCAATAACTCCAAGCTGCTGTTTTGACGACAGTAGCAAGGAAGGTGGTTTCACCATTTTTTTATAGCAAGGGACGGGGACTGGGGACTGGGTGAAAAGCCTTTTTGTGTCTAAGTTTTATCGTCTGTTGATGTCTTAACCACCAAGGCTTGTGCTATAAAATTGCTTGTAATTCGTTCATAAAATATGCTTATCGTGTCGGATCGTCACTGACTTGAACAATCAGCTTGCCGAAGTTTTTCCCTTGTAGTAAGCCGATGAAGGCGTGCGGGGAGTTTTCCAGTTTCTGTACAACATCTTCCTTGTACTTGAGCTTACCTTCTTGCAACCACCCAGAAACATCTTTGACAAACTCTGCCTGCCGATGTTGGTAATCACCCACAAGAAATCCTTTGATTAACGCCCGTTTAACCAACAGCGGCATTAAATTAGGGCCAGGAGGAGAATTTTCAGCATTATACTGTGAGATTAAACCAACCAATGGGATTCTTGCTCCTTGATTAATGTGCTGCAACACCGCTTCTAAAATAGGGCCAGCTGTATTGTCAAAGTAAATATCCACCCCGTGTCGCTCTCTTTCGGTTCTCCAACCGGACGGCTTTTGAGTAAGATTTGTTGGTTAATTGAACTAGTCATTGGTTGTGCCTGTTTATTTGCTCGTTTTTTCTATCAAAACTACAAGTCGTCTTACAATACCTTTGTTACCGAGAAATTGGGTCTAAAGCCCCGTCATAAAGGACGGCTTTATATTCTATTATTTTATCTGCAATATTCCGTGATAAAATAATTAGATGATAGTAAGAGAAGCCAAGCTACTAAACGGAACAAAGGCACAATACCAAGCTCTTGATGATGCCATTCGCACTGCCCAATTTATTAGAAATAAAGCAGTTCGTTATTGGATGGATAATCAAAGTGTCGGTAAAGCTGACTTATATAAGCTGTGCAAAGACTTAGCGGCTGTTTTCGACTTTGCTTTAAAGTTAAATTCTGCTGCGCGTCAAGCCAGTGCCGAAAGAGCTTGGGCTGCTATCTCAAATTTTTATAAACGTTGCAAAAAACAGGAGAAAAATATTGGTTATCCCAAGTTTAAAAAGCATTGTCGTTCTGTAGAGTACAAAGTCTCAGGCTGGAAACTATCTGATGATTGTAAAATTATTACTTTCACGGATGGCTTTAAAGTTGGTTCTTTATCTGTCTTTTGTAATTCATCTACACGAGAAGACCTCCTAACACTTAAAATCAACCGCGTCCGTGTAGTCAGGAGAGCAGATGGGTATTATGCTCAATTCTGTTTTGATGCCGAACGCAAGGAAGTTGGGGAATTTACTGGCAAGGTTGTTGGGTTGGACTTGGGGTTAAAGTTTTTCACCAAAGACCAAAATGATAATGCTGTAATTTATCCGCAATTTTTAAGAAAATCTGAGCGCAGACTTAAAAAAGCACAAAGGCGGTTAAGTAAAAAGTTTGTTAAAGACAGAAAACCTCAGTCAATCAATTATCACAAGTCGCGGAAACGATTAGGTAGAGTTCATCTAAAAATCACTAGACAGCGTAAAGATTGGGCTATAAAGCAAGCCCGATGCGTAGTGGCATTAAATGATGTCGTAGTCTACGAGGATTTGAAGATTGCGAACATGGTCAAAAATCACCATTTGGCTAAATCAATTTCCGACTGTAGTTGGCATCAGTTCACTCAATGGCTAGAATACTACGGGAAAATCTGGGATAAAGCAGTTGTGGCAGTATCGCCCAACTATACATCTCAGGACTGTAGCAATTGTGGACATAGAGTGAAAAAGTCACTCAGCACCCGAACTCATTCATGCCCTAATTGCAGGGTTGAAATATGCCGTGATACGAACGCGGCAGTTAATATTCTCAAGAAAGGAATGAAGATATTAGGAGTTGAGTGGCAAAGCGGAAAATCCGGTCTTCTCCCAAAGGGAGACCCCAGGGGCGATAGCGTTCGCGTTGCGTCTCGAAGAGAAGCGGTAGCGAGTCAGACGCTCCTGCCGTCGCTACCGCTACGCTACCCTGCGTCTGGGGTTTCCCCAAGTGGAGGACTTTTTCAAGACAACAGTACTTCTGGGCAAGAAGGATCTGCCGAGCAATCGGGAAAGCATGGGGAGAAGACCGCCAATACTATTGATGGGAAACTTGATATAGCAAGTGGATTTCTGTGAACCATGAATTAGAATCCCCGACCGTTCACGGCGGGGAGTATGTCAAAACAGCTTGTCTAATTTAATGGGCAGGTCACGAATCCGTTTGCCTGTAGCGTGATAGACCGCGTTAACTTGTTGTTTGATGCACACAGATGCCCTACTGCCTCGGCGCTGGCACGCTTGGGATCGTAAGCAATCTGCATATACTCCTTGACAAGCTCAATGTTTTTCTGCTCTTGTGGTGTGTAGTTATCTCTCATCTCTCCCATGCTTGCACCCTCTTTGGATTTTTAGAATTATTTGATGTCAGGATTCATAGACTCCAACCAGCCGCGCTTGCTCAATCACATGATCAGCGATCGCATTCAGTAGTTGCTCGCGGTTCATATTTGGCTTCAGGTCAAGCTCTGCATCTAGGGCATATAACCAGAAATAGTAATGGTGAGGCCCGTGCCCCTGTGGTGGAGCAGGCCCGGTATACCCTCGCTGATTGGAACTGTTCATGCCTTCAGTAAATTTACTACCATCTCCCTCTGGAATCTGGTTAATTCTTGGCGGGATGCCATAGATTAACCAGTGAGTAAACCCCTGTGGCAAGGGCGCATCTGGGTCGTGGCAGATGAGTGCTAATTGCTGGGTTCCGGCTGGCAGTCCACTCCATTCCAAGGGAGGTGAGATGTTTTCACCGTCGCTGGTATACTGTTTCGGTATATGTCCCAAAGAAGTGAATGCAGGACTATAAATCCGTAAATCTTTGATATTCAACGCCATTATGTATTTCCTTTAGCAACAATCGGTTGCATTGAAGAATTTATCGCAGCAGCACAGGTTGAGCATTAATGCGAATGCGGAAAAGACTATAAGGCAACTGACGTAAATCACACCCTTTTTGGTAGCTTGGTTGACGGTGCAACTGGTTGGCTGTGACGTAAAGATAACCGTCTGTTGCTACTGAAAGGGTATCAGGCCAAAGGAGGCGAGGATCGTGTACTACCGTTTCCCAGGCTCCATCAGGATGGCGACGCCCAATTGCATTATGTTCATAGTTAGTTGCATAAATACATCCGTCGGCATCTGATTCGAGTCCATCTGCACCGCCGCCTTTATCCCCCTCATCAATTACCGTTGCAGCAACAGCACCATCGTTGATCGCTCGATCCACAAGAGCATCAACCGCAACACTGTAGAGATGACGACTAGCAAGGGGACAGTAATACAAACGCGATCCGTCTGCACTAATCGCAATTCCATCTGACCCCATTTTGACGGGTTTGGTTAACCCATCTGGCTGACGTTCCATGAATGGGCGACCCTCAACCACAGGCAGAAAGGTGGATAATTCTTGGGCTTTTGTGGAAGGATGATCGTGCAGTCTGCGCCAGCTTTCGCCCGATGCCAAATCTACAACAATAATCCCGTTCGCGCCTTGATCTGATGAATCGGTAATGAACGCCATGCCCTCAGCACCGCGTCTCAAATCAAACCGGACATCATTAAGGTAGGTTGTTGGCAATGCTACATATTGGGGAAAAAGAATCGTTTTGATGACTCGATCGCTTGTTAGATCAACACAAACCAGCTTGGGGCCACCGTACTGTGTCGGTTGGAACATCGGGCTACCAGTATCGAGAATCCACAGGCGATCGCGGGGATCAACCACAACACTTTGCACAGATACAAGCGTTTGGGCAAGGTTATCTGGGTTTGTGCGATTAATTGCCTCATTAGGATAAGCCACCGGACGACCATCTCGGATTTCTGCCACCGTGAAGGCAACTTCATCGCCCCACTTAGGAAAATTGACAAAGATGCGCCCTTGATGAGATACCGTTACACCCGTGGGCATAGCACCATCAAAGTGTGCAACTGGCTCCAGTGTGCCTAATGATTTATCTGTCGGTAACTTCTGTAATTGACTGACCATAAAATTTTTCCTTGCTTGCTGCTTAATACTTACTTCTCTTTTGTTACCAGACGGTCTGAGCCGATTACAAGCTTTCAACCCCTACCATACTAGGGAAGCAGTTGTGCGATCGCGTCTTCCTAGTGAAGGATAACAACTGTCAATGGAGATAGTCAGCTACCAGACTGCGAAGACTATTTCAGACCAATTCAAAATTAAGAAATCCATATTTGACAAGGTTTTCTGGATTTGGATATGTTTCAAAATTTTAGTGAATTGGTATCACTAGTTGCATTAAAGCCTTTTCTATCAATATAAGCATCCAGCTTCAGTTCACTCCGAAGCACCCGCGATGCTTACGGCGGGCTGCGCCTACGCAAACGGCTTTTTATACCAGTTCAAATCTAAGCCAAAAGGTAGGGCAATTCGTTGGGTCTTGCATTTACGCTAAAGAAGTCTGTAAATCCGTAGAAACTACCACTCAATATATTTTGTGATGAGTCCAAAAGGAACGATCGCCTTTGATATCCTTGGTACTTGCTTTAGCCTGGATAAGCCGCGTCAAGCCTTGATTGAGTTGGGCGCTCCTGCATATACACTAGAACTCTGGTTTGCTCAAACCCTGCGGGATGCTTTTGCACTTTCTCATGCAGTGCATTACCAGCCCCTTAAGCAAATTTTAGCAGCAGAACTACCGCGCTCGCTTGCTGCCATTGGGCTAGAAACAACCGAACAACAGCGTTCGCAAGTACTCGATACATTCAGCCACTTAGAACTACAAACAGGTGCTTTGATTGCCTTTGACAAGTTGCAATCGGATGGATGGAGACTGATTGCACTGACTAATGGCAGCGAAGAGTCTACTCGGAAACTGCTTCAACAATCCAACGCTCTACCATTTTTTGATGGTATCCTCTCTTGTGATGCGATTGAGAAAACCAAACCACATCCTGATGTTTATGCACTGGCAAAACAAGAAAGCGAAGGCGAAGTATGGTTGGTTGCTGCCCACGCTTGGGATGTAATGGGCGCAGTACTGGCTGGTTTGCAAACCGTCTTTATCACATCAGCAGAAAAAGCATACTTGGGAGTTTACCCACAATCAACTATTGTGGCAGCTGATCTGGGAGATGCTGCCAATCAAATTTTGCAACAGGTTCCTAACTCTCTTTTATTACCTACCTGACACTCTAATTAAGATGCTCTACTTAATACTTCAATAAGAGTGATAGATAAAGCAGGAAATCGCTCTATAACTAAAAGCTGAATTAAACAATGCATATCTAGCTAAGGTTTTGTATCAAAGTCTGATTAAGCATTAATCTAGATATATTTACCTTGATGAAATTCCCAATATCTTCAAATAAATTTGTATTCAAAAACACACAAAAATAATAATTTATAACTAATCTCATTCTGTAGTTAGAGGTTGGATAAAAGAATACATAGTTAATTGTTAATTAGTAAAAAGAAAGAATCAAATAACACCCATAAGAAACATTAAAACAAATACTGCGCTAGCCCCTCGAACAAGAGCAGCACAGATGCTTCGGCTGAACCTGCCCTGGCATTTGCAAATCTGCCTTTGAAGCTGCTTTCAAATCAATTCAATAGAGCGAAATCCGAGTCAAACAGCCCAATCAATATTCATGGAACAAAAAGATACCTTCAAAAAAGCCTCACGCCGTCAAGTTCTTGGTGGGCTATCCGTTGGCATTGTTGCAGCGCAAGCGGTACCAGCTTTAGCGCAACAGTCATCTACCCCGGCAAAGCGACAGGAAACACCCACCCAGGGGACACCTAACCAGTCTGTTAAGCAGAACCCAGTTAACGAATATCCAAGTCCGCCCTTTTCACGACAACCGCAGGAGCCACCTGGTCTTGCCAGCCAAATGACCCCGCGACCCGACCACGGTGAGAAAAGTTATCAGGGTTCTGGACGGTTAGTAGGACGCAAGGCGCTCGTTACAGGCGGCGATTCCGGCATCGGTCGAGCAGCAGCGATCGCATTTGCGCGTGAAGGTGCTGATGTTGCAATCAACTATCTACCCGTCGAGGAGCCAGATGCCCGCGAGGTAATCCAACTGATTCGGGCAGCAGGACGTAAGGCGGTGGCGATTCCCGGCGATATTCGAGACGAGAAATTCTGCAATCAGCTCGTCGCTAATGCTGTGCGCGAACTTGGCGGACTCGATATTCTAGTCAACAATGCTGGTAGGCAGCAGTCTGTTGACTCAATTCTCAATCTGACGACCGAGCAGTTCGACTCAACGTTTAAGACGAACGTCTACGCGATGTTTTGGATCACCAAAGCTGCTGTGCCGCACTTCTCGCCCGGTGCCAGCATCATCAATACCTCCTCAGTCCAAGCCTATGACCCTAGCGCCAATCTGCTCGATTATGCCCAGACCAAAACGGCGATCGTCGCCTTTACCAAGTCTCTAGCAAAGCAGCTTGCAAAAAAGGGCATCCGTGTGAATGCGATCGCGCCTGGGCCTTACTGGACACCGCTCCAGGTCAGTGGCGGTCAACCGCAGAGTACCATCGAGAAGTTCGGCGGTGACACACCGATGGGCCGTCCCGGGCAGCCAGCGGAACTTGCCCCCATCTATGTGCTTCTTGCTTCACAGGAGTCGAGCTACGCTACTGGGCAAGTGTACGGCGCGGCGGGTGGAAGCGGGAATCCTTAATGCCCAACTACCAATACAGCAAGCAACCTACATGAATTTGTATGCGATCAAATTAATCACTTACACCAATGACTACGTTTCCGGCGATCGTCTCATCCAGGGACGACTCGCATTCCTAAATACTACTGCTCATAAAAAGAAACTAAAACAAGAATTATAGCAGGAGGCAGGAGGTAAAAACATTACTCTTCCTGACATTCACGCTTGTCATTATGTCCTAACCTATATGACTACGGCTATAACTATTAAAAAGTTTAATTTGGATACAAGATTTATGACTCTATTGCAGATATATTTTCTCGTGTTTTTTAGTAGCTAAAAACACAAGCTACTCATTTTTGTCTGAAATGTAAACCTCATGAATTAGGAGTACTCACCATGAAAGCGGTTGTTTTTCACGGAATCGGAGATATTCGATTATATAACGTACCAGAACCAAAAATTAAAGAACTAACTGATGCCATTATTCGGCTGACCTCTAGTGCAATCTGTGGCACGGATTTACACATGATTCGTGGAACATTCACAGGAATGAAACCCGGTACAATTCTGGGACATGAAGGCGTTGGTATTGTTGAAGAGATTGGCTCCAATGTACGGAATTTGAAAATAGGCGATCGCGTTGTGGTTCCCTCGACATTCTATTTTCTAGTGACCTAAAGTTGTCATACGAAAAGATAATCGACTACTACAAACTGCGCTTTCAAATCGAGTTTAACTTTCGAGATGCTAAACAGTTTTGGGGATTGGAAGATTTTATGAACCTGAGCCAAGCTGCCGTGACTAATACTGCTAACTTGGCATTCTTTATGGTCAACTTATCCCATCATCTTTTACCTTCATCAGCAGAGGCACAACGTTTAAATAATATTTTTCCTAATTCTCAGATAATAACTTTACCTCATAGCAGTCATGCTTGTTTAGTTCAAAATAATGTTAATCTTTATCAAATTTTATTATCAGCTAATTTTATCGTTGCGTAATTTATTATAAGTGGTATGTAATGACTCCTTTTTTTCCTGCTGAAAACGTATCCAAAAATTGTACTAATTTTTTCCTGTGCCTCTGGGCGATAAACCAATACAGTTAAGATTAGCCTGTTTTTTTCTCTCTGTTCTCTTTCCTTCACAGAGGAACTTTCTTAACTTAACCACATTGAGCCAATTGCGATCGCTGTAAGCCATCTGACCTCCTCCACAGCTAAAGCATCTGCACTAAAAAGAAATTTGTACTCAATTGGTAAATTTTTCAACCAGGGACTCGTATTTCCCATCGATTTGGTGTACTTTGTTAATTCTGTGCAATTATTAATACTCATCTTTTCCCAACTTTACAAGGGACAAATTTTAAGCCAATGCCTTCGAGGAAACAGCCAATGAATACTTCTAATGATACAGATACTAAGAAGATCATCAAAAAATCCGACAAGCTTACCCTGAGACAGATGAAGCTAATCGAGGAGGCTGAAGACCAACTTCTTCTTGAAGCTAATACTGTGAATTCTTCAGCCCCTGTGGTTGAGGAGGAACCAGTAGCGATTTCAGAGCCTAGAGTTCCTGACTATATTCCATTTCTTGATAATCCTCCAGTACAATCGGTGGGCAATTCCGGCTGGCAGATTTCTGATGTCTGGCGGGATCTGCGCGTGGATAGCTTCTCGAATTAAGCCGGAACTAAGGCAACCGCCTGAGCAACTTTTGTAAACTATCTTTGCACCAAGTCAAAGCTATAGTTGCATTGTGCTTATAATAAGTTACGGCTAACTCTAACTGAAAGTTAGCACCCTGTAAATGGTTATCGGTTGGATTACGCATCAAAGGCGATACCAAAGACAAACAAAATTTATCGGCAACGGAATAGAAACTATTACGCTGCCAACATGCACCCAGAGCGATCGCATGTTGGTGAAAGTCTTGTGTCTAGGGAAAAGCAGTTTTAATCGTATTTTATATCGTATAAAAGATAAGGGTATCTTATTTTGTGTTCGGGGTGGGGTATGATGGTTGAAGTCGGAGGTCGGAGGTCGGAAGTCGGAAGTCGGAAGTCGGAAGTCGGAAGTCGGAAGTAAGAATATGGAAGTGAAGTAGGTGCAGTTGTGGATAAAAATGTTGGGATTGCTGACAGGAGTAAGGCGTTTGCAATTAGAATCATCAAAGCTTGCAGCTTTCTTGATGAAAAACCGGGTATTTGCCGCACGCTATCAAAGCAACTGTTGCGTTCTGGAACAAGTGTTGGTGCAAATATAAGAGAGTCACGTTCGGCTCAGTCTGATAAAGACTTTTTGCACAAGATGGAAATCGCTTTAAAGGAAGCGCGCGAAACTGAATACTGGTTGGAAATTTTAATTGAATCTGAAGTTGTAGAAAAATCTAAATTTTATTCGTTACTTCAGGAAGCTGATGAGATAGTAAAAATACTCGTGGCCTCTACACGCAAAATTAAAGAGAGATTAAATGGCAATAAACTTCGCAGTAAAAAGATAGTGATTGCAAGAGATAAGCACTCAGAATTTACAAGTACTGTGAACTCGAAAGCGATACCCCCTAGCTAGGTTACACATTCTTACTTCCGACTTCCGACTTCCGACTTCTAGTCGTTGAGACTGAGGAAATAGAACAATGGATAAGTTAAATGAATACCGCACAAAAGTTAGGCAGTTATTAACTAAGTATATCGAGTACAAGCCTAGTTATGGAGATGTAGAGGTCGAACAGATTTTTGATATAGAGTATGACCATTATCAAATTATTAGCATTGGATGGAACAATCAAAAACGGATCTATGGCCCAATAATGCACCTAGATATAAAAAATAATAAAATTTGGATTCAACAAAATACAACGGAAGTAGATATTGCTTTAGAACTGATAGAAATGGGTGTACCTAAACAAGATATTGTCATTGGTTTCCATACTCCTAAAATGCGTCAATTATCGGGGTTCGCTGTGGAATAAACATGATACCGAGCGCAGTATCTTATTCCCCATTAAATTAATCCCATTTGAGTATGTATTAGTTAATAGAGAGCTATGAGGTAGTAAAAGGACTACTTTATTGTGTATAAAATCGAGTAAAATTTGGTTCTGATAGCCACAAGTTGTCAATCATGATTTATTACAAACTCGTAGGACATACCCCTGTTGCTATTAATTCATTGTCAGAATGGCAAAATTATTTACACTCTGTACAAGATTCAGCACAACATCTAGTTGCCGAAACTATAGTTGGGGATGCCAAAGTATCAACTAGTTTTTCGGGATTTGATCTCACTTTTGGAGATCCCCCGTTGCTTTTTGAAACGATGGTTTTAGGCGGGACTCATCACGGGAGAATGCAGCGTTATTCTACATGGGAGCAGGCATTGTTAGGTCATGATCATACCGTCATAGAAGTCATGACTACCTCACCACCAGACGAGTAGATAAACAGAAAGTTATATTTAATACTTAGTAATTAATAATTTACACAGAAGTGGATGAACTACAGCGCAGATTCTTTACCTCCAATCAAACTCATTCCCCTTGATCGTGAAGCTCTACATTTCACACAGCCGGGAGAAACTAGAAGACCACCCACAGATATTCGATGGGTAAAAGTCCTGGAATTTTTACGCAGCAACAATCTCGCACCTAACAGCCGCAAGCTTTACGAACGGGAACTCAGAAGGTTTCTGGTTTGGAGTGAACTACATTATCATGAACTGCGTCCACGTCACCTTGCGCTATATAAAGAATACCTAAAAGATGAAATACGGACTGATGCCGGCAAACCGCTTTCCAAAAGCAGCATTAATGCGGGAATTGCGGCACTTAAAAGCTTTTTCAAATGGATGTCCTATACGTATCCTGAAATTATTGCTACTAATCCTACACTGGGGATAAAACTGGAAAAAGTGCCACTGCCACCAGCCCAAAGTTTGACTCCTGAAGAAATGGAACGAGTGTGGTCAGCGTTAGAGTTATTGGGAGAAACAAAGCAACGGGATACAGCACTGGTTCACATTCTCAGTCATGGACTGCGGGCTGGAGAAATTGTGGAATTAAATGTTGGCTCATTTGATGGCAAGCTACTGTTTTTACCTGATACCAAAACCAACGAACCACGCTTAGTTCCGCTAAAAAAGGAAAGCCGAGAAGTTTTGGCAGAGTATTTGCTTACGCGAGAACAACAAGGAGAGGTATTAAATAGTCTTAGCCCACTAATGATTTCACACCATGCTTCATATAAAGGTGAACGCTTAAGTTATTACGGCATTTACTTCGCTGTGGAAAAAATTGGTGAAATAGCTCATATTGAAGACTTGCATCCTCATTCCTTTCGCCATACCTACGCTACGGATTTAATATTACTGGGTCTTGACCCGACTCATGCTCGTAAGCTAACAGGACATCAGAGTGACAGAGCTTTTAGGCGGTATACACTTCGTGGCGAACAACAAGCTGCGATCGCAGCTTACTATCGTGCGATTGGAGAGGACGAAGTGGAGTAGATATGCCAAAGCCACTCGATCCCAAATGTCAGTTATGCGCCAAGTTGCCAACGGCTAAAGCTAAAGTTTTACACGGGACAAATGGGGATGGATGCTGGAATCCTAAAGTTTGCCATAATCGCCGTTCTTTCTACCGCCGTCGAACCGATGATAATTCCGCGCAACTGGATGCGATCGCTGTTGAGCCACCTGCAACATATTTCGCTGTGTTGTATCTATATAAAGAACCAGGGGATAAACCATTACACGCGTTGGGTGCAGAACTCTGGCTGGGGCAAAAACCTGTTTGCCGCTTAGAACCAATTCACTGCTTTGGGTTAACGGCGGGTAAAATACGCACTTATACAGATCAGGTGTTACAGGCTTTTGCATCTCAATATAGTGTTTCACTATATCAATATAAGGATATGTTTGAGATTACCTCAAGCTACTGCCCAGTGCGTCCTTGCCCCTTGCATCCAGAATCGTAGAGATGACCACATACCGCCAATTAACAATTTGGGATGTGCTTGATGAGTTGTCCGAATCTCCAGCGACATCAACACTAGCACCAATGTGGGAATGTTTAGATGCGGAGCTTGAAAAATTACCCTTGGAGGCACAGCTATTAACCGCAGCGCTTGCCTTCACTCAAATTGCGGATATTCTCAAGTCTCGTGCCGAAGTGCTGTTGCAAGATACCCGCGATCGCAATAACCCAAAGGGGCCAATTGTTAGTACCGATCTCTTTGCTGGTCTAGTGCGGACAACAATGCATCTAGATTTAGATGATTTAATTGAACCGCAAACACCACAAACCTTTAAACCACACGGCCCACACCAATTTTCATCTCATACTGAGTTGGGTGATTCTGTAGCAGTACCTGTTGAAAAAGCGAATGTTTTGGCAATGCTCGATGAGGTGACAACTTTAGAAGATGTCCGCAATTTGGCATCAGATGAGGATGTCCAAAAATGGCACAGCGCCATCGCTAACCATCTGATAAATGTCAAAGATGAGATTTCTTTAGTTAAACTGCAACGTGTGTTGCAAATGCCGATGGTAGAAGTATGGTTAGGATTGTTGCTTGGTGGGTTTACATTAGAACAACGTGGAGATTTTTATAACAGTCGGAATATTTGGGTGAAAAGTTCTCCAATTACTAACACCTACCCGATTTGATTTGAATTTTTGAACTTTCAAGCTGCTTTGACACTCAATAAATTCATCACTTCTGCTGCTTCCAAATAAGATTGTACTCCCTTTCAACAGCTGCCAGCAGCAAAGCGTGCAATAATGACAGATAAGGTTTGGTAAAATCCCCAATCCTTGCAAATGCAAAATACTTGAAACCCTTGATTTATCGTTATAATAGTATTAGTAGTTAATAACCCCCAGAGGGTTAGTCTGAGCGCTATTGAGCTTACTCGTCGTCAGGAGATTCCTTATCTTCTGGGTCATCTTTGTCAAAATTTGTATTGCTGAGGGGGACTTATGGGTGAATCGAAACGCCGAAAGGCAATATTAGGCAATCACTATGGTTTGCCTAATATTTTCAATGAAGTCCAATCAATGTGGACGCAGATTAATTTGTCGATCAAGCGAGTCAAAGATTCTGATAATGGATGTTTACTTGTTCAGTGTTCCAACAACGACCGAGGATTTCATCAGGACACTATTGCCCAACTTCAGAAAGAAATAGAAAATTGGAAATGTGATTTGGATATTCCTATCTTGATCCAAGTTCTCCCAAGGGGAGTTGAAAATTCAGAAACTAAACTTTTTGATGGGTTCGTTACCCTTTGGTGCAATTGTCCGGAATTTGAATTGTGGCGAGAAATATTTGAAACTAAACGAGTTTAGTAAACTTTGTTGCATTAAATTATTGTTTCCTCGCTAGACCATCATTTCTGTTGCCTCCACTCGATTTTGTACTCCCGTTCCACAGTCGCCAGCAATTTTGCCTGCAACGAAGATAAATAAGGTTTAGCTTGTTTCCCCAAACCCTGCAACAGCCAATCAACAGAAGAGTCACGGCTGGCCACTTGATGCAACTGCTGTAACCTCACACATAGCTGCTGCATAAAAAAGCAATCTTCATCAAGGAATTCCAGTGATTTCAGGTGTTCAATCTTCACGGTATAATCGCCGTCCCAGGTCTGGAATGTACAACTGTATTCGCCAACATGAGTTACCACGCCCCAATAACCTGTTTTACCTCTCAAGTCTAGGTTCTCTTTGGGCAGAAGGATGCATATTTCACCAATATGGTAAGGATTGGGTACTTTCGGACTTTCGCGTATTTTATCCACAACATCTTTCACTATGCGACCAGAAGGAATCTTATTCCCAGCTTGCTCTACTGCTTGTTGCCATACATCCGCTTGCACAGCCGGTTCCAACTCGGCTTTCGCCAAAAACCGTAGTTGTCGTTCGTTGGTCGGCATTGGAATTTGCTGACCATTGGTCGGCAAAAACTTTTGAAGATTCTCGTAAACAGCAGTAGCCGAAATCTTCAAGTACGCTGCATCACGGCTGTAACCAAACCGTTCGCGGCAGTATTCCTCAAAAGTTCGGTGCGTGGAACGGTATAGCCGTCTGTCTCTCAACTCCATCAGCGCCTGACCCGCTTCTAAAAATGCACGTTCTACACGGCGTTCCAATTGCAAGCGTAAGCTTTGTTCTTGGTCGGTCAACTCTTTTACTTCAACAGCCGTTACCGTGATAGTTGCTGAAGCTGGGTTATCCTGCCCAGAATTATTTTCCTTTGTAGAGTCGGTTGCTAGCTTTGCTTCCTCAGATGTCGCAGGGGTAATTTTCTTGCGTCTAGATGGTGGTTTGTTCATTGCCCCACCTCCAGGCTGACAGCAGTTGAACAAATATTGAATTGTGTCATCATGGGATATATGTTTTTTATCTATCCCCCCAACAATACGAAGGATGGGGTTTTTCATTGCTTTTTATATTTTGCGGCCTTAAAGCACTACCAAATATAAAACTCATTAAAAAATCTCATAGACCAATTATCAAAAAAACACCACACCAGAGTCACCACAACAATATACTGTTTGGGCGTATTCTAGAAAATACCCTCTTCAAGACATGGGTAAAACAACGGCTAATGCTTGATTATTTGACGGCGGGTATTGTATTTTGGATGATTTTGTTTGGAGTCCAAGAGTCGTTGTTAGAATTTCGCCTGGGTTATCTCGGTCGTTACTGGTTTCTTGCGATTAGTGCTAGCTTACTCCTGAGCTTTTTGCTCTCTGCCCCAATTATTATCACGCTAATCATTAAATTTGCAGTAGATCCATTCACTTTTCCACGTAATGTTATTCTTTGTGCTGTCGCTGAGGTAATCTTTGGTGTGATTCTTAGCTTTTCCCAAGGTTACAAGGGAACTAAAAATTTCAACTATACAATATAGTTATAATTTTATAGTAGCTAATTATACCGTTACATTAGTTTTTATCAAGCAGATAATTATTACCAAAATAGTAGTTTTTTCTTCCAAGAGTATTGACATGTTATTGATTGTTGTATACTATCAATATCTTGTAAATTCAGACTATTCTCAATAACACTGTAATATCAGCACTAAATTTTTTTTGAGCTATTTTCCATCTTTTGCTTGCATAAGGTCATATCTGTTCTGTCCTTATTTAACAAGAGCTACGTAAAATAGAGGTAAATATTACAACTATTGAAGAAGAAAGTCAAATTCAGACTACGTACTTATTCACGTAAAGGACAAAAATTTTGAGCGACGGCAATAATAATTCAGTTAGTGTAGCTTACTTTGATAGCTTGCCACAAAAATTTTCTGAAGGAGATGCTGATGCGCTTTTAGCTTTTGGTCGCCATTTACATTGGGGTTATTGGTCTGACCCAATTGGGTATTCGGATATGAAGGGTTACAAAACTTTCAAAATATCGAGATGTCTAAACGAGCATTAGTAGATGCTAGCGGCTCTGGAAATAGTGCCGTTAAACTAGTAGGAAAACAAATTTTTTTGACTGAAGGCTCGGTTGCGTTGATTCAAAATCAAGGCGCACAAACTGGAAGCGGTATAAATATACAGGCTTTAGATTTACTTCAATTAAGCGGTACTTCTGCGGATGGAATGATCCCTAGTGGAGTTGAAATAGAAACTTTGGGAGGAAGTGTAGGTGATGTTGTAGTTTCAACTAAGCGTTTGAGCTTTGAAGATGGAGCAGCTATAAATAGCAAGACATTTACACAAGCAAGGGCTAGCAATATACTTCTAGATGCTTCTGAATCTATAGAAGTCAAAGGATTTTCTTTTATTAACCCTACCACTGCTAGCATTGCTAGTGGCATTGGCTCATATACTTTTAGTGCTGGCACAAGTGGGAATATTGCAATTAATACAGGTCAATTAACTGCTTTAAGTGGAGGTACTATAACATCTGGAACTTTTGGTACTGGCACAGGTGGGGAATTGCTCATTAATGCGGCTCGTAGTGTTGAATTGAGTGGGTTTAATCCTATCCTTTCTTCCCCAAGTCAAATAGCTGTAGCAGCTTATAAATCTGGAAATTCCGGGAATTTGAAAGTCATCTCGCCTGAAATTAGATTAAACAACGGAGGCATTATTGCTTCTTATACTTTTTCCAGCGGTAATGCTGGAGATATCACAATTGAAGCCCCTAGTTTTCTAAGTATTACAACCCCTGTCAATACAAAAGATTTATCTTATGAATTTTTGTCTGGAATATCATCATACGCAGTATCCCCTCCTGTATTAATACAACAAGTTTTAGGACTATCTTCAGAGGTAAGTGGAGCAGCTAGAAGCATAAAAATAAAAACTGAACGATTATCCCTATCTAAAGGTTCAATTACCGTAAGTAATTTAGGCACTGGTTCAGCGGGGAACGTAGATATTGATGCAAATATAGTTTCTCTGAAGAATAATTCTTCCATTAGTGCTGCAACCGCATTGGCAGACGGAGGAAATATTTTTATACACGCAAACGATGTGCAATTATTTGACAGCATTATCAGTGCTAGTGCCAGTAATCCTGAGGCGGCTTATCGTCTTTTAGGTATCGACTTTCCCTACAACCTTGCCCCAGACGGTGCTGGCATTGGCGGAAATGTGACAATTGATACAAATACTCTGTTTTCTTTGGGAAATAGCACTATCACAGCTAACGCTTTTGGAGGACGCGGCGGAAATATCAGGATAAATGTTCGTGATGGGTTCCTTTTTTCTGAGAATAGCCTAGTTGAAGCCAGCTCTGAGTTGGGAATCAATGGCACAGTTCAAATCAATGGATTTGCTATTAATTCCAGGGGCATTAAAGCAGCACCAGAAGTCGTTCAGGAAACTCCTGAAATGGACTCCAACTGCCAGGGGCGATCAGGTGTAGCGGCAAGTGAATTAGTAATCAGTAGCAGAGGCGGTTTTCCATCTAGCTCTGACGAAATGCCAGAGAACATTTATGAACGGCAGAATAACTCTGTTCTAGTTGAGAAAAACATTTCGGAAGAACATAAGGCATCAGCAGTTGAACAAACCCTAGAAATCGTAGAAGCTAACACCTGGACAATAGGCTCTAATGGAAAAATTGTCCTGATAGCAGACCCTAATACAGCCACCCCCGTTGCTTCGGCATTGTCTGCCTCAAAATGTCGTCAGGAATTTTATACATCAGAAGTATCACCAACCATAAAAACAGTACAGAGAAATGATTAAGTTCCAATACTGGTTCAAGTACTCGTTATTAGGAATTCTAGCTTTGTCAATAGTTGTAAGCCAACCTTCTATTACCCCCGCTCAAACTTCAAACAAAAAAGCACAACAACACAATCAAGCGCAAGTATTGACCCAGGAAGGTTATAAGCAATTAAATCTTGGTCAGGCAATTAAAGCTTTAGAAATTTGGGAAAAAGCTACGAGCATTTACCGTCAATTAGATAATCAAGAGGAGATTAGTGGAAGCTTAATTGATGAGAGTATTGCATTACAAGCTTTAGGTGCAAATCTTCGTGCATGTCATACGCTCATTAAAGCCTTAAAGTTAGATAACAATGCTGGGATTTGTACTATTGCTCCGGCACAATCGACTGAATCTATAAAACAACTACTTTATACAGCTATTACGAAGCAAAAACCAATACCAGTTTACTTATTAGGATGGCGTCATTTAGGAGAAGCCTTACGCCAAATAGGTAAGCTAGATGAATCAAAAATAGTTTTAAAAGAAACGCTCTCACTTACCAAGCAAACCCCTTCGGCTGATATTAGCGGAATTTTGCTATCTTTAGGGAAAGTTGAGCAATCTCTTTACAAGCAAGCGCAAAATAGATTTTTTCAGACAGAAGAACCCGTTTTTCAAAAAGAAATTGTTAATATAATTCAGGAGCATTCACTTAACTCCCTTGATGTTTATCAACAGGTGAGTAATATCCCAAATGCTCCAACCGGAGTAAAACTGCAAGCTCAATTATACCGTTTGAGCTTACTATTAGACTTTGATAATTGGTTAGCAGCAGAGTCCAATTCAGGCAATATACAGTTAAAAAATATTCGTACTAAAATTACTCATCAGATTCAGCCAGCAGCGACTCTAATTATAAATAATTCTTTGGCATTTTCTCAGATCCCAGCTAGTAATTCTATTTATGCCAAATTAAATTTTGCTAAAAGTTTAAATAAGATTGCAAGCAAACAATTACATTCACTAGCTATCGAATATGCTGAAGAAGCCTTGCAGACAGCTAAAAGACTGAATAATCCGCGATTAAAGTCAGATAGCTTCGGCACTCTAGGCAAGTTAAAACCAGAGCAATCACTTGCATATTTTCAGGCAGCTTTGAGCCAAGCTCAGTTAAGCCAATCATCGGATCTTGCTTATCAATGGCAGCAGCAGTTAGGGGATTTATACAAAAAACAAGGAAAATACGATACAGCCCTTCACGCTTACAGTGCAGCAATTGATAATGTAACTAAAGTGCGTGATGATCTTTTGCCAAGCAATGCAGATTTACAATTCTCCTTCCAAGAAAAAGTGGAGCCTGTATATCGGGAGTATATGCGATTGCTCTTGGCATCTCCTAACCCTAATTTAAAACGAGTAATTCAGGTAAACGAACGGCTGCAAATCGCTCAATTAGAAAATTTTCTTCAATGTGGCAAACTTGATATCATCCCTTTAAATGAAGTTAAAAACTTGCCAAACCCTCCAACAGTAGTTCACATTATTGATTTAGACAACAACGTAGAAGTAATTGTCCAGTCCCCTGATGGCTCCTTTCACCACCATTCTGTTGACTCCAAACTAGTTAAAACTAGCGTCGATAATCTGTTAGAAATCTTACAATCTTCTAGACTAGGTTCTATTAATAAGAATTTAATTATTTTGCCTTCTCAATCACTTTATGACTTGTTAATTGTACCCATAAAGACATCCTTACCTCCATCAGGGACACTAGTGCTTACTTTAGATACATCTTTCCAAAGCTTACCAATAGGTATGCTTCATGACGGCAAAGATTATTTACTCAAGCGCTACAGCATTGCTCAAACTTTAGGTTCTAGGATTAGACCGCCTAAATTTTTACCCAAGGAACAGTTAAGAGCCTTAATTGCTGGACTATCTAAATTTAGTCCCAGCTTTAACGCTCTAAATGCTCCCGAAGGCTTAAAAGCCTTGCTAAGAGTAAAACAGGAGGTAGAAGATGTTAAAAAACAAACTACTTCTTCAACAGTCTTATTGAATGAAAAGTTTACTAGCCAGGCGCTTGAGCAACAGTTAAGCACAAATCATTTTTCTATCCTTCATCTAACTACTCATGCTCAATTTAGTTCTGATGCCCAGAAAACAATGTTTTTTACTTGGAACAAACCAATTACTGTACTAGAGTTTGATAACTTACTAAAATTAAACGCTCAAACTAATGAAGATGGGATTGAACTATTAGTTTTAAGTGCCTGTGAAACCGCTAAGGGTAATAAGAGGTCAGCATTGGGGATTGCTGGTGTGGCAGCACAAGCCGGTGCCAGAAGTACAGTGGCAACTTTATGGAAGGTAGATGCTGACTCCACTGCTTTACTTATGGAAGAGTTTTACAAAAACTTGAAGTCCGGGACTCCTAAAGCAGAGGCATTACGTCAAGCACAATTAAATTTAATGTCAAATTCTAAATACAGCCACCCTTATTTTTGGGCTTCGTTCTTACTCGTTGGTGGATGGCTGTGAGATTTTGTGCAATCACAACCATAAGTTATCGATAATTTTAACAATTATATATTGGCAATCGGCAATGCCAACATCTGGTTGCTATCGTTGCCAACTTTTACCTATTGTGCCATTCTACCAACTTTAGTCCTTGTTGCACTTTAGTTAATTCATCTGAGTTCCTAGTGCGTTTCGCCAATTCATTTGCCACCTGATAATTACGAAGCGCTTCATTTGGCAACCATGCTTCTAGATATCGATCTGCCAGTACTCGGTAAAGAGTGGGGTTTTGACTTCCTGCTGCCACTCGTGCTTTCAGCGTCTCAATTGATTCATTCAAAAGGCTTTTGGACATAAATACAGCATCTAAATCTAAAAAAGCAGCTTCGTCTGGAGGCAAGTTTAATTCATTGATCTGCTTTACTTTATATGCAATTTCTTTTTGGTCTTTTTCTGGCAAAACACTTATTACTAAAGGCTCCGAACTAATCAAAGAACCTCTCAGGTTGGCAATGACAGTAATTTTGTAGGTGTTGCCAAGTTGCAATTCTATTTGCTCTTTCGGGTATGCCAGTGTAGTCGTTTTCTGATCTACTGTTGCTTCCCAATAAAATTCGTAACCCTTTACAATTACTGTGTAATTAGTAGCGTTCGAGACAGCACTCCAAGATATTTGAGGCCGCGTACTTAACATTGAACTCCCGTAAGGGCTTATTAGGGTTGGTGCTTCTTTTTCCTCACCTGCCCCCTTAGGGTTATAGCAATTACTCGGATTTAACCCCGTACATAGCTCCGCTATCTCTTGCGGCACTGTACACGTATCTGGCTCCTTGAACACGGTACTATGCTTCAGGTATACAAAATCTCCATTTAAGTAGCACAAAACCTTGACTGTAGCTCCCTTAACTGGATTAATCCGATCTCCTTGGCACAGTCGCCTTCCACTTGGCAAGTGGAGATCGCCTGAGCTAGAGACTCGACCTATAAACTTGCGACACCCACTTTTTACTACTGCTACTGATTGAGTCCGACTTCCTGCGCTGCTAATATCTGATAAAAGTAGTATTGATAGTAATATCGATACAAGCGCTGCAACTTGAAACTTGGAAACTTTTTTCTTCCTATGGTTGAGTAAAAACTGCATTAAAAGTTTTTATGTAGTTACTTGCCTTTTATTAGCATACATAAGTTTGATAACTAAACAAATATCTAGAGTCTATAACTTTCCCACAATGCACTCTATGGAGAGATTTTTGAGTTTTTGGTGAGGCGGTCTAGCAATTCCTGTCTCCACTTGAAAACATCTTGTTGAGTAGTCCTAGCAAGCATACAGATTTCCCATGAAAGTCTCGCATCCTCAATTTTACCTAGAGCTTCTTGCACCTGAGCAAGCAAGCAGACAGCATCTATTCTCTTGCTGTCTAAATCACTTGCTTTTTGTAAATATTTCTCTGCCTCGTTATACTGATTTTGCATGAACTTTGCCCAACCCAAATTTTTATATAAAGCAGCTTGTAGTTTTGGGTCTTCAGTCAAGCGCAATCCTTCAAACGCTAATGCGCTAGCCTGGGTATAGTCTTCTTTGAGATTTCTGAGGCGCGATAAATCATTGAGCGCAGGCACTGCTTTTTTATTAATTCTAATTGCTATTTTATATTGTTCTTGAGCTAAATCTTCTTTTCCTTCTCCATCATAAAAACTTCCTAACCTATAATATCCTTCCCAATCATTAGGCTTTAATTTCAAAATCTGCTGATAATTATCTAAGGCACAAGCGACTTCTCCAAGCTGCCAACAAACTACAGCTAAACTATCATAAGCATTTATATCTTTGTCATTATATTTAAGGGCTAACTCATAATATTTCTTCGCTAGTTTGAAGTTGTTAAAATGACGAGCAGCTTGCTCTAAGTAAAACTGGGAAACAGAAAGTTTAAGTTGGAAATTATATTCTATAGCTTGGTTAAAATAGTTTTGTGCAGTTTGCGAATCATTTGCTAATTCTGACTTTTTACCTTGTAGTACTAAATTATTAGCCATTACTGGTAGAAATACTTTAAAACCTCCAAAAAAACCTAAAGCAATTAATGTAACTAATAAACTAAATAAAGTTTTTTTAGACTTAATTAATCTATTGAGTTTGCTTTGCAAAGGAAGGCTTTTTAACCTCTGCAAAATTACTTGAGTATTTTGTGGGCGTTGCCCTGGGAAGGGAGCCATCAAATCATCAATAAAATCAGCCAGAGATTTATCGATATGAGGTGCTTTATTCCTCCAAAGTAGCCTCCCTGTTTTTTCGTCGCTTTTAATTTGAATTAAAGGAATACCAGTAACTAAGTTAACAAAAGTTCTGCCTAATGCGTAAAAGTCTGACTGTGGTACAGCTTGCCCATTAATTTGCTCTAAAGGGGAGAAACAAGCTGTCCGAACGATAGTTATGTCATGCCCACTACCTAATCCTGTGCTGGTTCCTCCACTAGTACTAACTTTCGCTAAGTAGGTTCTAGTAATATCTCTTGCGCCACCAAAATCAATAAGTGCTAATTTGCCGTTGGGTTGAAAAATAATGTTATTTGGCTTAATATCTCTATGAAACACACCAGAACGGTGAACTAAATCAAGAATATCCATTAATTGTGAAAGCCAATCAAGTGCTAGGCTCTGAGGAATTTTTCCATGAGATTTTATCCACTTCCCTAAGTCCTCTCCTTCAAACTTCTGCATTACTAAGCAATGCAATTCTAAACGATCGTCATTCAGCCTCAAAGCAAAATAATCTCCTCTATTAGACTTAGGAATTCCAGGATGGTCAAGAATTTGCAATAAAATTGATTCGCGTCGAAGCAGTTCAACTAATTTAGGCTCGTCTATCCATTTTAAGATTTTCATCACTTTTCTTTGAGGATGTGGATAGGATTCTCTGCTATCATCCTCATCCTCGATAATACCAACGTCTTCAACCTCAAAAATATCTGTATAAGTATATGGATCTTTATCTAAAGAACGTAACGGATGTAACAAACGAAAACGTTTGTTTATTAATAAGGGATTCCCGCAAGCTAAACAATTTTCAATATCATCAGGATTGTGACGCTGAGTACAAAGAGGATTTATACAGTAGCTCACATTCGCTCCTGAACGGTATTACTTGTTTGTGATGCACTTGTCTTATCGTACACCAAGCCGAGTGCATCGACCAAAATATACTTCTTAACTACTGGTTCCAAACTATAACAAACTTCCTGTTTACTTGATTTTCTACTAGTTTCAATTAATGAACGTTCATCTAAGGCTTCCATTGCTGTTATTACTTCAGAAACTGACACTTTTAAACCTAATCGCTCTTTTAATCCACTAATAAGCTTAAAAAAAGGAATTGGAGTTGAATCTTTTGATAGCTCTTCTGCTAAAAAAATCATGATTTCTTTTTGGAGATCACTTAACAAGCCAGCTTGTCCAAATTGCATATTAAGCATTACTTTAAGTCTAGGTCCAATTACCGTCGTTTCATAATCAAAGAATTTTTGAACATTTCCTCCGAAAATACGATTAATTCGTTCAGCAACTGTATCTAACTCTGATGGATTTCCGCGATAATTTTCAATTAATTGTATACAACCGTCCCCAAATAATCCTTTATCACGTAGCATTTGCATTGCAGCATTTGAGTCTAAGCCTTCCAAGCGTAAAGATTCAAGAGGCAAACTTTGAGTTACGTAAGCAATGTCCTTTAAAGGCACTTGACTCGTTACTAATATGCAGCTTTTATGACGACCTTTTGTAATTCCAACAAAAAAGTCTTCATATTCTAATCTTCTTTTAAAACTCTCTACTTGCGCCACTTTTTCAAACCCATCTAATACTAGTAAACAACGATGTAGATGAAAATGTTTTGATAGCAAAGAAATTTTTCCTAGCAGAGTTTCTTCCTCTGCTTCTAGGTCAAAAATACTAATTAATTCACTGACTACTTCATCAATGGAGGAATAACGAGTAACTGTATTCCAAACTATGTATTCATATGCATCTGATTTATCTAAAAGTATTTCTTCGATTACTTTCGCTACCAATAGACTTTTACCTATTCCTCCTATTCCAGTTATGGCTATGCAAGATTTTTTAGAAAAATTAATTTGCTTTTTCAAATCAATAATTTCTTTTTTTCTACCATAAAAAAAACGCTGCTTTGGGCAGATCTCCATATATTCTTGTCTTGCCCACTAAACAATCATCGTCCAGCTTAGATGCTTCCAGCTTTATACAATGCTCTTTTCCTAGTTTAAGCAAAATATTTTTTAAAGTTATTTTTTTTACCTGCACCCCATTACCGATTACTTTTGAAAGTGTTGTCCATAACTGTGGTCCAACTTCCTGCTGCAAATAATACCCACTGTATCCAGAATCACTTGCTATTTCCTTATAGTCTTTACCATGCCAAGACCCTTCAATTACAATCCTTTCAGCTTTAGTCAAACGTTTTCCAGTATAACTAAGAACTTGAGCTTCTAGTATGTCAAGTACTGTTCTTATGTCTAAATTTTGACTTGAGTTCATGCTTGAGCCGTAATACCACTACAAACAATACTGTATTTCATCTTACTTATGACCAATCTTGTCAACCCCTATTCGCTTTACAATTATTAACTTAAAATAGGGATTACAATCTGCGCTTCAAGTTATAAGATTTAAAATGTTACATGGCTTAGATAGCAATAAATACCTGTGAATACATTGTCACAGTTATAGGTTAGCTATTTTAAAGCTGAAATTGACCAATCCCCTACCAGCAACTACCTTCCATAGGTAGCTAGACTTACTGACAAAACCGATCATCAGGTCTAATTGTAACATCTGGCGCGGGTTTACTTAAGTTAAAACCCCTCCCCGGATAGGATGCCTGGCACAAACATCATAAGTGTGGAGAACTTAAAAGTGAAAAGTAAAAATCTCACAGAACAACAGATGACCAGAACTTCTGTAATATCAGGTTATCACCTACGTAAAGTGGAAAATGAGGTGAATATACAACAATACCTGCATTTAACGCACAAAGCGCCACTAAGGAGTAGCGCTTTGTGCGTGATTTAAACTTCATATCGATTTAGAGCGGGGTTGATCTCGAAGGAACAAAATAAGTTGTCGTTGAAGTTTGGCTACAGAGACGACTACTAAATTTGTCTAAGAGTATAATCCGCGCTGTCAGATCCATTATAGGATCTGCCGCTTGGAAAGTCCATTCCTTGCGGGATGTTTTTGCTGTCGAAATTCATCATTTTTAGGTAAAGTTAAGTTTGATTAAGAAATGTCCCGAATTTTGTAGTCCAAAGCAGTAGCAGCGCGAATAACAGTTACCAGTTACCAGTTATCAGCTATCAGTTAGGAGTAGAGTCCAAGATTGATAACTGTTAACTGTTGACTGATAACTGATGCAACCCCCTCTGAACTTGTAAACCGAGTTATCAGGGGAAAATCATGACAAACAGAGAACGCCCTAAAAGCGCAGTAGTAGAGCGCATGGGGTCGAGTGCAACTTTCGCACGGCAACTTTATGCTGTGGCGAAGAGGAATTTTCGGAATATCCAGGTTAGAGCAAGAGTTTCGCAGCTTGAAAGAGTTCTCCCCAACGAATTCCAAGGGGAGAACCGATGAACACAGTGACAACTGAATACCCGAACAATCTCACGGCTGCCGAGTACCATGAGTTGTTAGCTGGTAGCGCCATTCATCCGGCGTTGATTAAGCCCAACTTCTTCCACATCGAGGGAGAATCAGTTTATGACTACCTGTTCATCTCTGATAAAATCCCACGCAAGAATGCGGGTCGGGTAACAGATGGATACATCAAAATGTATCAGCATCTATTACTGGGTGGGACGTGGATTCAGTCACTTGACCCATTTAAAAACTGGCAACCGATGGAATGGGGAAGGATTAAGCCCAACTTCCCGCGCTTTGATTGGCAAACAGGTAAACCAGTTAAATACGAGTCACCGCCCAAAACCCCCAACCGCGTTACCTATTTCGATGTCGCTAACCCCGTCTGGGACAAAGTTGCAAAGCGTTATTTAATTAAGCGTTATCATTCCCTTTTAGCGCTACGCTTACTGGATCAACTCAATCCACTAATATTTTGGGAGTGGGTAAAGCAGCATCCAGAGATTCCGATTATCTTATGCGAGGGCGAGAAGAAAGCCGCTTGCTTGCTTTCATTGGGGTTTGTAGCGATCGCACTGCCAGGAATTTGGAACGGGCGGGTCGGAAGACAAGATTTCGATGAACGACTGCACCCAGACTTAATGCCCTTGGCACAACCGGGGCGCAAGTTCATAATTCTTTTTGACTACGAAACGAAAGCTAAAACCAGGTGGTCGGTTTTTCAAGCTACTGTTCGTACAGCAAAAGCAATTGAGGCAGTAGGTTGTGAATGCGAAGTTGCATTGTTGCCAGGCCCAGAGAAAGGTGTTGATGATTTTGTAGTGGACAGAGGCGAAGATGCCAATGCCCTGCTAACTGCAATTATAGATGATGCCAAATCACTTGCCGATTACCAGCGCTCGTATCGGGCTAAGAAATGGGGACTTAGCAAATACAAACCAGATGTCACTATTAATGTTAAGTATCTCTCTGAGGCTTTGTGCATTCCTGAACTTGAAGAAAAATGCAATTTGCCTGAGCTTTATGATCTTGAAAAGGAACAACTTTTCACACCATCTATAAAAGGACATCAAAGAAACAAGGAGTCTACGGATTCTGGCGGAGTTGATTCATTCAAATCGAAGGGGGCCCCTACCTTCAATTTCCCAAAATCAGGACTGGTTGTACTGTGGAGCGACATGGGCACTGGGAAAACCGAGTTAATGCGCTGGTGGCGTGACCAAAACCCCGACGCTCGGTTCCTCAACAACGGGCATCGCGTCAACCTGCTGAAGAATTTAAGCGATCGCCTGAGAACTGCGATGTATTCAGACTTGGGTTACACAGGTTTAGCCCAAGCCCAAGCCCTTAGTATTACCATTGACAGCTTGCACAAACTCAATACGCAAGCGCTGATTTATGGCTGCATATTTATAGATGAAGCTTGCCAATACCTTACCCACCTATTACACAGTAATACGTGTAAACAGCACCGTGCAGCAATCTTGGAGGTACTGGAATATATAGTATACAACGCCCCCCTGGTTGTCCTTGCCGACGCACACATGGATGATCTTACTGTCAACTTCTTTCTTGCAATGCGACCAGTAGGTGAAGTACCTTACATCGTCAAAAATGAATGGAGAAATGGCTCACGCACTATATATTGGTACGAAGGCAGTAATTCAAGCGCCCTAGTTGCCCAAATCTCGGCGGCGCTGATGCAAGGTCTGAAAGTCATGGTTGCAAGTGACAGTAAGCGTTTCATCAAAAAACTCGAAAAGTCTTTTACTATCAAGTACGAAAAACCTAACTCTGACCAATCAAATACACCACAAAAATGGCGCATCTGGTCTGTCCACTCCGATAATTCCGGCAGTGAAGAAAACGTCGCTTTCATTAAAGATATCACCAACGCCGTCAAAAACTTTGATGCCTTGTTCACCTCTCCCAGCCTGGGAACTGGTGTCGATATTTCGGAGTATCATTTCGATTTGGTGTTCGGTGTTTTTCATGGAGTTTCCCAAACTGCTACCGAATGCGCCCAACAGCTTTACCGCTATCGCCCGAAAGTCCCCTTTCATATTTGGGTGGCCCCGCGTCCTCCCTTCGGCTACCAAGATACAAACGCTTCCAAGATAAAAGAACGCTTGCTCCAAACCAATGAAATGACTGCTTTTCTGTTGCGGATTGACCGTCAAACAGGTAAACGGGGAGCCGAGAAAGATTGGGCGCTTGAGGCTTACTGCCAAATTATGGCTAACCGCCACTATTCTCTCAATAATTTGCGTGATGATTTGCGATCGCTCCTCACTGAAATGGGCAATACATTTATATGCATGGGCAGTGATGACGATGACCAATCTCTTGAACGCATGAAAAATGCTGCGGCTGCTTTGGACACTGCCCATTATTCGGCTGTTGCCAAAGCGGGGGATATTACAGCCAGTGAGTACCGCGCCCGTCAAAGCAAAGATTACTTATCACAAAAGGAAATTTTTGAAAATGAGAAGTTTCGCATTTTTGACTCTTACGGCATCGAAGTCACAGAATCACTCGTAGAAATGGATAAAGGTGGTCGATTAATAGGAGCGATCGCTGGACTTGAGGCAATTTTAGCCCCAGCCGATGAATCAATTGTTGACCCGAAAACTGGGCGAAGTTATCCCACGCCACCAACAATTGTCGCTCAAAAAGACCGCAATGAGCGGGACAATTTACCTTTGTGCATCGACTGGGGCAATTACTCGGCGCGGTGGCTAGCACGGTTTAACCTGGGGCTACATCAAATTCTCACTTCTTTAGTGAAGGGTGATGAAGTTACTGCCTCGGATACTCAATTAGTTAAGATGACAGCGATCGCCATTAATTGCGCTGCTCACGTCAAAGCAATTCTTGGGTTTACTATCCCGCGTGACTGTAAGCCTATTTGGTTGCTGGCCACAATAGTAGAGCAGCTGGGGTTAAAGTTAACCTTCCGCAAACAGGGTAAGCGCGGTGAACAGGTGAAAATTTTCTCTTTATCTAAAAAGGAATTGGAATTTGCTCAAGAGGTAATTGCTCATCGGGTGGCAAAGCGCACCTCTTTTGCTACACAAACCCCTGCTGTGTATAGCCTAAACCCTCTTCAGCCGCCCGTATCCGCCCCCCCCCTTAATGCTATAGGGAACCCCCCTTGGCAAGGGGAGGATACTACCGATTCTGAACCGCCTCCGACCGATCGCATTACGCTACTCCACTGCGTAGAAATACTTCGCTCTGGTATTAAGCAGGGGGTTGACGCGATTAAAGGCATCCTTAAGCGATGGAGGAGTGATTTGCGCTGGGAGACGGTGCTGGAACTTGAAGCGATCGCGGCAAATGAGCTACGTAACTTGGAGCAATCTGTGCCTGATTTTTATCAGTGGCTTAATGAGGAGGTGTTGCAGATGGAGGGGGCTAGCTAGATAAAAAATCTCATTAACATTTGAAAGTTGTTTCTAGTTTCGTTGCCAGTAGCAATTAATATTACTGGTTCCAATTTCTGCTGGATTTTCAAAAGTCATGTGCGTAAATCTCAAATATCCATCAAGTTCATAGCACTGCTGTCATTAGGTCTAGCTTTGAGATAGCGATCGGTGATGGCTAAATTGGCATGACCCAAAGTTTCTTTCACCAGCACTGGATTAGTCCCGCGCTCAATCGCATGAGAACCGTGGGCATGACGTAACCAGTGAGCCGAAACCAGTTCGCTTAATCCGGCTTCAAGTGCGATCGCTTTAACAATCGGGTGCAAGTTTTGACGGTCGAGGTGTCCCCCCTTTTGACTTGGAAACACTGCTTGATTGGCGTGAGCATTATCTTTGAACTCCATTAATTCCGTCCAGAGTTTCTGCTTGATGAGAATTGTCCGATTTTTACTGCCTTTGGCTTTTCGCACGTACACTTGACCACTCTCACCACGGGGTGTTAAATCTCCCCAAGTCAGATCACAGATTTCACTTGCCCGTAACCCTGCCTGATACAGGAGTTTGATAATTAACAAATTTCTTTTGGCTGTGTACTGGCGCTTAGGAGTTTTAGCATCAGCTAAATGCTTAGAAGCTGCCCGTACCAACAATTTTATATCAGCTTCATCAAGATAGCGTTCGTTGATTACATCTGGTAATTCACCCAGTTTTAGTGCCATACCCACATTAAAAGGGAGATATCCAATTTTATGAGCGAAACTAATCAAGCTTTTGGCACAAGCTATGTATATCCGCTTTGTGCTTTCGGCATTGCCCCCAAAAGAACTAGCGTATTCTACCAAGTCTTCATAAGTCACTTTTTTGAGCGGCTTGTCCAGAAAATCCAGAAATCGCCGAATGTAGCGTCGGTAAGAGATGATAGATGACTCTGCTTTTCCTTCCAACCACAGCCCAATCAACTTCGCCTCTGCCTGGGCTACTGGCAACGAAGCGATCGCCTTTCTATGGGCTGTTATGTGTACTAGAGAGAGCGTCATTTTTATTACTCCCTTAATAATCAGACACAAGCGTAGTTTCGTCTGATTTTATAGTGTCTTATTTTTATTGTCCTTTAAAATGGGCGTTTCAACTCACCCTCAAGCGAATGAAAATTTCTCGATTTTTGCGTATAGTACACCTCTAATACTGAGGAGCGTGACAAACACAATACTGTTATGCAATTGTTCAGCAGGGTATTTATTTTGAAAAACCTAAAAGTAGGTGAAAAAAAATAAACTAAAAATGACTTTATAGTTAATAAATGATATAAGAGGTCAAAGAGCGGACTCCAAAGTTTATTTACGCCGCATTGTAGTGCTTTTTAAGCGCTATCACGCCATAAAACTATAGAGTCATTTTTAGTTTATTTTTTGAGAGTGGTTTGATTGGTTTGTGTTTAAGACACTTTTTTTCTAGAACCGCAAACGGGAGCTAAAGAAGTAGTTTCTCAAGAAGTGCCAAGGCACTTAGCAGTAATGAAATGCCCCGCCGTCGCTTACAAGACAGGGGGCGAAAGCACAGCTAGTAGTTCGCTTTCCCCAAAATTGCGCCTCTTGATTGAGAGCAACAACCGCAAGCCGGGTGAAATTGTTAAGTTGAACATTTCTAAATTGCAATCGTCGGGTGCAAAAAAGCGCTTTCCAAGCGGTGCTGTAATCGCGTATATCGCAGTTGGTCGTCACTAGAACGCAAAGCCTTGGATATCGCTTTCTTAGAACCAACGACAATCGCTAACTGCTTGGCACAAGTTAATGCTGTGTACAACTGTTTACGAGACAACATCATATAAGGCTGCGTATAAATTGGCAGAATTACTACCGGATATTCTGAACCCTGGTTTTGATGAATGGTGAAGCTCCAGGCGAGGGCAATTTGATTTAAGTCTGCTCTGGTTCTAACGACAGTATGCTTACCATACTGTACAGTAACTTCTATCTCTTCAAGATCAATAGCCTTGATAATTCCGAAGTCGCCATTAAAAATTTCGTGATTATAATCATTAGTCAGTTGAATGATCCGATCGCCTTCTCGTAATAAATTCCCGCCCCTGGTAATCTCTACTTTGTCGGGACTGGGCGGATTAATCAACTGCTGCAATACGGTATTGAGGTTACGAGTCCCAAGCAAACCGCGCGACATGGGGCAAAGCACTTGCACATCAGTAGCTCGATTGTAACCGAGGCGGGGAATCAAGTCTGTAACGATTTCGGATATTGCTTTAACACCATGTTTGGGGTGATGACCGCCGCCGTGCCACAGACACTCAGACACGGGATTATCGGAAATCGGTTCAATTGTGGGAAACTGGCTTCGGTTAATTTGGTGAGCAGCGATGATAATTGCGCTCTGTTGGGCTTGCCTAAATACCTTGGTCAACCGCACCACCGGAACGTGACCAGAATTAATCAAGTCAGCAAGGAATTGACCCGGACCCACAGAGGGTAACTGGTCAATGTCACCCACTAGCAGTAGTTGGGAACCGTATTGTATCGCCTTTACCAAAGAAGATGCCAGAAACAAATCAAGCATACTAGCTTCTAGCGCGACAATTGCGGTATGGGGTAAAGGGTTTTGATTATCGCGTTTGAAGCCCATTGTCTTTGGGTCAAATTCCAACAAGGAGTGTATCGTCTTGGCTTCGAGTTGTGTGATTTGACTCAGGCGTTGAGCAGCGCGTCCAGTTGGCGCAGCTAAGGCGATAGATTTGCCCATTGCTTTCCACAGAGAGACTATGATCTCGGTGGTGAAAGTTTTACCGCAACCGGGGCCACCAGTAAGAATCATTACCCTTGAATATGCAGCCATTTCTACCGCTAGCCGTTGCTGTGGTGAAAGTTTGATTTTACGACTCTTGGTGAAGCGCTCAATCCAGGCGCGAACACGAGGCATATCTTGTGCAACTGGTTGGCAAAATCTAGACTGTATTAATTGAGCAAGGTTCTGTTCGGTGTGAAAGTACGTTGGTAGATAACATAGCAGCGTTTGGTCTGAGCTTTTCTCGCGGATTAAGTCATCATTGAGTGCCATGTCTTTGATAATATCAGCGAGGGCATCTTCTTCGGGTGTGTGATCTGCTGTAGTCAGCAGTTTGATAACATTCTCAATGAGTAGAGGCTGGGGTAAATAGCAATGCCCATCGGCAGCAGCTTCGTTCAAAACATGAATTAAACCAGCACGGTAACGGAACTGACTATCAGGCGCAACTCCTAAATAAAAGGCAATTTTATCAGTTCTCAGAAAACCAATACCGTAAATGTCAGCAGCTAACTGGTAGGGATTGCTGGTGAGAGTAGCGAGTGCTTCATCCTTGTACTGCCTGTAAATTTTGACTGCATAAGTAGTAGAAACGCCATGACTGTGGAGAAATAGGATTAAATAGATGTAAGAGATGTAAGAAAATAAAATAAAAATAAGTTGATAGCTAAATAAAGATATTTTGAATTGAAGCAGAGACTTCATATTTGGGTTATGCCATCGGCGACGGCGACCCGGACGCGAACAATCCCACAAACTATCGAGTTTGCCCCAGTACCAGCGATGAATTGTGTCGCGTACAGTCTGTGGATGCCATTTTAAGTATTGTGCGATCTTTAGCACTGTCCATCCAGCAGCTGATAAGCGTAGTACAGTGGCACGACTTTGAGTTCTTGGTGGTATACCTTTTGCTTGAGTGAGTGCTAGTAGGGCTTGATCTTCTATTGGTGACAGGTTAACTTTTAAAGGCGCTGGCATCTTGATCAGGGGTAAAAATATTTACGACTAAAAGAGATTATCCCAACTTGATGTGCCATTTTACTTTATTGAATTCTATTTACGAACGCCAAGATGCTCACTGATGACGGAAGGGACTTTAGCGAATGGCAAATTAGTTTTTGATGTCAGAAATTACACAGTTAAAAATCCAACTTTAACATCGCTCGTGCTGCATCATGATACTTGTCTAGGTTAGTATATAGTCTAGCATTGCGTTCATTTGGCCTATTTACCTAGATGAGCATAATGCAGAAAGTTTTCCTGCATAGCGATGCCCATGCTAGTTATAATTACGTAAACAGGTATTTACATTGGTTGTGATCAAGAGTAATTTAGATGCGTTTGACCTGGAGTAGGGGTAAAGCTAAAAATTATCAGCCATTGTCAACTAAATTGTAGTCCCAGGTATAAAATCCAATTTGCTCAGGAACTCTATGGAATCGCCCGGTACGATGACCCCGCGATAATTCATTCAAAATTTTATTCTTAATCTCTCTAATATCATAAGTTTTTCCATTTTTCAAGGGTGAGACAAGGTTGTAAGGCAGTACTCGGTATAAATCCAGAGGAAGAAACACCGAAATTGTTTAAAGAAGCAATTTCGTCTTCGGCATTATTGGTGGCTACTCGTATAGCTTTGGTTTTATCTTCAGGAGAAAGTTTATCAATTTTAGCGCTGTCAGGATTTGGAAGGGCAGAACCTTTTGTAAGTGAAAATTCGTGTATTTTGTAAAACTGATCTCCCGCTTCGGGTTTACCCAATTTCAGGCAACCTTTAGATTTGACAAACAAACCAACACTTTGCATATTGGGACTGAAATGACGCTTAGTGACAAACTTCACCTCTTGAACAGGCCCCCAAACAAGGACGGCTTCAGGAAAACCTTTAGATGCGACATCTCGACTTTCTTTACAGCCGTTGTTGTCTTGATCGAGAAACCCTTCACTACAAACTTTCCAATTAACTCTATACAGATCGGGAGTAGTATCAACAAACTTTTTGACTTCAACTGCTTCTGCTTTCTCCTTTGCTGCAATCAACTCAAGTTCTGCAACGCGTGCAATCTGTTCAGGCGTTTTACTCTGACAAGAGATGATACCACCACCGACGAGCAAAGCTAAAGTGATGGCGATTTGTGAAGTTTTGAAAAGCATATTATTCTCGTTTAATAGCTAACTATTTATTCTCGGAAAAATTGGATAGTAAAAAAGCTAAATTTAGCTCGATTTGAAAAACTAAATTGATGTATTTATGAAATCAATGAGAGCTAAATTTCATCCTAAATAATATATAATAATTCGATTTCAAATAGCAAGCTAAAACCAGCAATTAACTATTAAAAAACTTGAACTTTTGCGATGACTTTCCTTTGAATCAGGCAAAATGGCTAATTCTATAACAGGATGTCAACAAAAAGCAATAGCCAGAAGCACGATATTTTTTTAGACTTCGAGCGATTCCTTTAGAGTGGGGGAATATGCCATAGTGTCTAAGTAAGAATTCAGCGTGGGCTACACTCATTCTGGCAAAGTGAATTCTGATTAAAACTGACTGAGTGAATTCTGATGTATCTAACGTATCTTCTTATGGTAAAAAGTTAGCTTTTGCAATAAGAGGAGGAAAAAGAACAAAAAAGTTAGTGGAGAAATGGTAGAAGTTTGGCGATATTGGGAATTTGAGCATCCATCAAGTTTTGTGGTAAGAGTGATAGCAACACCAACAGGGCTAGAGTTATTTGCAGTGGATGTATTGCAAATAGTAGCTCCAATTTTAAATGATGATTTCGTGAGGTCAATTGAAGTTCAGAAACGATTAGTGATGATGGAGAATAATCAAGTGAGTTTGGTATCGACACTCAGCGCTCTATCGATTCACTCATTAATATCACTACCAACTGTAGTAGAACACAATGTAGTCAGGCAATTTATGCAATGGGTAAGAACAAATGTGATGCCAGTGTTTAAAAATGATGTGACGATGATTGCAGTCGAGCAACCCAAATACTTATTTCAAGAAATAGATTACTCTCAGAAAGATTCTTTGATTAAGTATTTGTATTTTCAAAATAGTGATTCTTGGTCATTAAATAGTATTGATTTATATTTAAAGTTTATTTTTAAAAAGCTTCCATTGCCAGCTAGCTGTCCTCAGACTATTGATTTAAATGGGATTGACTTGAGAAGGAGATATTTTCAAGTATTGAAGACAGTACTAAGATCAGTCAGCAGTTATGAATATGTTTATGAAGATTTAGTTGTAAGGTCGGCAAATTTATTGATAGCTCAATCATTAGATTTGTTAGTTTATTACCATTTAAAAAAAATAAATGAGTCGGATTTAAATCAGGTAATAGAACAAGGATTAATATTACAAGCTTTGGGAACAATGGTTAATAAATCAATTGACAATTTCAAGGATTTAAAACCAATGTATTTAAACCTATTAGACTACTTTTCAGCAGAGATGCTAGCACTGGACTAAACCACGAAACTAGTTAAACATGAAATAGAGGAGAAAATCAGATGACAGCTATTTTAAATGATGAGGCGGAGATCCTTAACGGAGTAGAAGAATTACTCTTGGGAACAGATGAAACAACAGAAGCAGAAAGGACAGAAGATGTACATCAGATGCCAGAAGCAGTAACTACAGGTGAAAAAACAGAAGCAGAAAATACAGTCCTGCCACAAACAAAAATCGCAGTCACCAATAAAAAACAGTGGAGTCGGAGATTAGTGATAGTGACAGGAGATAAAGGAGGAGTAGGGAAAAGTACTTTCGCCAGAGGATTAGCGCAAACATATTTGGATATGAAAAAAGAATTTTTGGCTTTTGATGCGGACATATCTAATTCTCATTTAAACAGATTTTACGGGGATCAATGTCTGGTAAGAAAACTAGATTTTTTTACAGAAGGGAATGTAGACATTTTTCTAGATGATTTGAAAGAGTTAATAGAGGATAGTCTAGGCACAAAAGGGGAGGTTGTGCCCGGAAAGTCTTTATTCTTACTGGAATTACCACCACAGTCCATGAGAATCTTAAGAGATGTTGTAGAACAAATGAAGTTCTTGTCTACAGTTGAAGAATTATATGATATGCGAGTAACAATCGTAGTTGTAATTAGCCGAGTAATGGATTCAGTCAGGCAGTTGACAACTCTATATGATTTTTGTCAAGACCAAGTAGATTATGTCGTAGTGAAGAATTTGTTCTTCGGTTCGCCAGAAAACTTTGTCAGATATAAAGAGTCTTCAGACGTAACAACAATTAAGGATTTATTAAAAGAAAGGGAGATTCCCTTTCTGGAAATAACGATGCCAGATTTAATAGAACACGCTTATGATTATTTAGATAAGAATAGCTTGACGTTTAATCAAGGAATAGAGCAAAAAGAAAAACCATCAGTTAAAGGAAGGGTAAGTACTTGGATTAGCAAATTCAAGGAACAAGTTGGGTTGGCAAGAAGCATTTTAGGATTAAACGATGTCCCCCATTTGTAGACGTTTAGTGATGACTGTAGGTGACTCGCGTGTGGGAAAGTCTACGGTTATCAAGTTATTAATTGAACTATTCCTTAGTCAACATCAAACTGTTAAGATTTATAACCATGACAACCGTAATAAATTCAAAGCTTATGAAGGTATAGTGCCAGTAGAAAGCTTAAATTTTTTCACTGACAACCCGGATTTAGTGTTAGACGATTTACTTAATGACTCATTAGATGCGATTTTTGTGGATATGCCGGGACAATATATCCAAGAAACCTGTAACTACATATATGAGGCTGATTTTTTTACTGTTTTGGCTGAACTCAACTGGAAATTAACATTCTTACAGCCAATTTCCCATAGAAGTGATTGCATGGAATATTTCTTGCAGCTATTAGATTTTGCAACGGACAATGCTAATTATGTCATAGTAAAAAATCAACATTTTGATACGAGGTTTAAAGAGTACAACCAATTAGTACAGCAAAAATTGCCATTGATTGGGGGCATAGAAATTAGATTAACAGCCTTGCACAGAGATCACTATCAAGGAATGGAGGATTTAAGCAAACCTTACTCACAATGTTTTCATGAGCAATCCCTATATGTGCTATATCGCTCATATATTTATCACTGGCTAAAAAATTTCTTTGATGCTGTAAAAAATAATCAAGTCGCTAGTATTTACTTAGGAGTATCAGCAAGTGAGAACATCAGAAATATTGCAGGGGTATTCTGAAGCCGAACAACAGAGGATTGTTGAAACAGCACAGCAAATAGGGTTAGCAGAAGATGACCCGATGTTTCAAGTCATGGCAACACTTGGCAGATATGAAGAGACAATGATTTCATTGCAAGCACGAATGGAGGCAATGATTGAAGCTTGGGTACTAACAATCGAAGAGAAAGTGGCGAATACTTCTAAAACAGCCCAATCGATGAACAACACTGTAGTCAGTAATGCTGTGCGTGATGTCTTAACTGAACAAATGCCTCTTCTGATACAATCATCGACATCATCTGCATCATCGCCACCAAAAGAGATGCGATTATCTCCAGGGAATTTTCAGATGCATTTTTGGTCTATCTGCGCTCTGGTAGGAGGAGTGACAGCAGCTGGTGCGATGCTTGCTTCATTTACAACTTGGAACGTGATGACTAACTTGGGACAAAATCAATCAGTCATGTTGTCAAACAACGATCTGAAGATTTTACAATGGGTAAAATCTAGCGAAGGTAAGCAAACTTATAAGCTCTTTGTTGATAATCAACAAACTCTGGCTGCTTGTCAAGAAGAAAATCGCTTGAAAGGATATTGCTTGATTCAAATGCAAAAGAACAAGAAATAATGAACTACCCAATAGCTCTCCAGTCTTGCGGCGAAGGTTCTAGGTAGCCAAAACTTTGAGCTTTAATAATGGCATTGACCCGATCTCTAGCTCCCAGCTTAAGAAAAAGGTTGCCAGTGTGGGATTTGACTGTGCTAATACTGATGAAAAGTTGATTAGCGATTTCTTTATTGGAGTAGCCACTGGCAATTAATTTGAGAATTTCAATTTCTTGAGTTGTAGGCAACTCATTGTACCTTTTGCCTTTAATTTTTGTACTCTGACGATGGTTCAATTCCAGAAATCTCTTGATAATCGCTTGGTCAAGATATTCTTCATTTTGATAGATACAACGGATAGCGTTTTTAATGGAGTCGATCTTGGTTGTCTTTAAGAAATATGAATCAGCACCACAGGCAAAAGCTTCGTTAATCATATTTTGACTAGAATAAGCACTGAGGATAATAACTTTGGATAGAGTGTGCTTCTTAATCCTGGTTGTGATTTCCAGTCCGTTGATATCTGGTAGTCCAATATCAAGCAAGACAATATCAGGATTTGTTGAGTTGACTAACTCTAATCCCTCCAATCCACAGCTAGCCTCACCGCACAGTTCCATGTCTGATTCTTGTGCGATCGCTGTTCTAATGCCAAGTCTACATAGTTCTTGGTCTTCAATTACTACTACCCGAATCATCTTGATAGTCATATTTGCACCGAGAATATTTGCACCGGAAGTTAATTTTTAACATCTTCTCTTTTTATAGCATAAATATTTGAATGAAAACAGTATAATTTAAAAACAAGTATTAGTTATTTTCCCGATAATTAGAATATAAATATTTGCAAACTAATTTCAGAGGCAGGTTTTAAGTAGAACATATATTGCGAAAAGTTAGTTATACTTAAAAATAAAAATCTTTGCAAAAAATCAGTTGAGAACAAAAATAAATTTCGTTTAGGAGTGGCTATATGTCCCAAGCAAAATTCATAAATAGAATTAATATTTCTACATTATTGCATGACGTATCAAACGCGGTTGTCAATGAATCAGTTGTTTTAAAGCAAATGATGGATGGAGAGTACGGGAGTACTTTACAAGAGATAAAAACAATTTTGATATCCTTATGGCAGACAAATAATCAAGTAATTCAGTTGATAGATAGGTATCAAAGTCATCAGTCAAGAGATAGAGTTATCGGGTTGAATCCATCCTTGATTAATGAATTTGATTTTGGCGACTTACTGAATAATTTATATCAAGAGTATACGCCAAAAGTTATTAATCGGGGCTTAAGATTGCACTACGAGACTTGTACAGGATATCTGCATGGAACCAGGGTGAGAGGAGATGCGATACATCTTTATAGAATGTGTTCAAATCTACTTCAAAATGCCCTCTCATATACAGAGACAGGTGATATATTCTTGCGATTGTTAAACCAGGGTGATGACTTGGTAGTTTTAATTGAAGACACAGGCGTTGGTATTGAACCAGAGGATTTGGCAAATATTTTTCTACCTTTTTATCGTGGGACTATTTCTTCACCTGGTTCCGGGTTAGGATTGTATATTGCAATGATGGTAGCTTATTCTCATGGGCTGAAACTGTCAGTAGATTCTGTTGTCGGTAAGGGAACGATATTTACAATAAAATTTCCCTATCAAGTAAACAATTCTTATGGAGTAGATGCTACAATCCCGAAAAAGTCGAGATTAACTCATGCGCTACCTGGACGACACTAAGCTATGGGACAAGATAGAGTATGTAGTTGGATGTTTGATATTTGGTGGGCTGTTTATTGCTGCCGTTATCACATTCAGCACTGATATATTTGAAGCCACATTTTACATATTTCTTGCAACAATAATTGCTCCTTTTGTGAAAATAAATCCAACATTAAGACGGTATCTCTTAATCAGTGGATTTATATTTGGATTAGTGATGGGGTATTTTAGTTGAATATGCCTAATCTCCAAGATCGGGATTATCATCTTTATCAAAAGAAAATTCCTGATTTTTATCAGTTTGAATAGGAGGTTGAGCTTGTTGTTTTGTAATCCGTTGCTGATTAAAAGCAACTATTTTTTGTGCTTCTTCAGTTGAGAGGTTATTTGAGATAATTGTAAACTCATTAGTGTGGTCTTTATATGCAGCAAAAGCTTTTTGGTTGGATTGAGTTTTGCGGTTAATATTGATAAACTGTATACCTTCTTTAATCAGCAATTGAAGTCTATAAAGAACGCCTTCATAAACGCGGCCTTCATTTTTAGTATCTTGACCTTTAGCAATGATAGTTTGAACAACGGCAGGAATCAGGGACTTTTTGCTAAAATCATCGCCTTGATGTTGTTTATTAACCTCTTGATTTGCTGGTGTGGAGGGAGTTAAATTAGCGTTTGGTTCCCCTTGACCCATCATTTGTTGGAGGAATATATGCTTTCTTTGGGTAATTAGATTTTCAACTCTAGAGAAATTATTAGGCTGCTCAGTCACAGCTTTTTCGGGTTGAGAAACACCAAACTTTTGAGAATATTCAGCGAGATATTGATTTTTAAGTTGTTGCCTATAATCTTCAATATTTTGAGTGCTTTTGGTCAAAATACCTCTGAGATTATCTTCAAGATTGTGACGTGATTGGGAATCTAATTCAATGGGTGATTGCACTGTACTCTGTGGCACTCTCTCCATCATGAGAGCCAGTCGATAAGCCATCATATTATTCGAGATTCCACTCCCACGATTAATGGAGGCGATAGTTTCTCTAACATCTGTGGATTGCATAATTAAACTTCCAAGTTGTTCAATTGAGGTTCTGGATTGTGAGGTTCTTCCTGAGTTGGTTTCTGTGTTTCGGCATTTTGGGAAATCTTCGGGCTATAAAAATTATTAATGGATTGTTCGCGTAACAATTTTAAATACCCTGTGATTTTGCTAAGTGGTGGCAAAATAATATCAGTTTTCCCATAAAGAATAATCTCTTCTTTAGTTTGAATTAAAAATTTAAAATAAAGTTGTGACTGCTCACCTAAAGTTAGTTTAGCATTGGGGTCTTTTTGAAATCGCTCACGAAAACCTTCGTTACCTTGGTTTGCTCCAGATGTCCATCTGGTAGAAGTTTCCAGTAAGTTCCAAATTTCAGCTAATGCAGGATGAAGTGGCAAAGGGATATCACGAGTAGCATGAGCATTAGCAGCAGAATTAATTGTTGGGATTTGAAGTTTAGTTGCCATCAGCCTGAGTTTGTCAATTTCTAATGAGTTAATAGCCATAGAGTGAACTTGATGACTCATTTGTTCATCAGTACGGCTCAATTCTAGGTGTACAGCAACTCTTGTAGTTCCGTTATGTTCAGTTTTTAAAAGCTTGATATCACCACCATTTTCATCATTAGGAGTATAAGTAATGCGATAATTACCTAATTCTAAATCGTGAGAGTTAAAGGCTTCTAGGGTACTTGTAAGTATTTTTAAGACTTCTAAAGATTTAAAACTTTCAAGTATTTTATGAGTGCCATCAGGAGAAAGGGAGCTTAGACTGTTAGCAATTTTCCTGGGGTCTTCACCCTCGGAGGGTAGCTCTTTACCTTGCTTTAAGGTATTTGCAACCGTTAAAAACTCCTGGCGTTCTATAGGCAAAAACTTATCTAAAGGTTTTTGAGTAATATTAATATGATATTGTGAGGCTTCAAACTCCATAATTGGATTATCTAAGTTTGTCGCTTGACGACGATGAATACTATAAGTAGATTTATTCTTTTTAATAAGAAAAGCATCGGCACGATAAACTATAGAGCCATCATCTTGTTGAACGCCATAGTTCTTGATAAGCTCTCTAGCAGCAAAAGCAATGTCTTGATTTTGTTTAGCTTCTAAAAACCTTCGAGGGATTGTTTGTTTATAAACTGTTACCTGTTTGATATTGACCCAACTGTTAGCAGTAGGTATGCTGCTAGATTCAAAAGAATCCTTGTTAACACTAGAGGGTTTTTCAACAAAAGTTTTGTTATCCTCTATGGTGTCAGAAATAATTTCGGATTGGCGACGACGGCGTTTCAATACGTCTAATTCATCTAATTCATCGATTGATTCCGTGTTTTGTGAGTTCTGAGTGCTGAAGGGTTCTGAAGGCGGACTAACTTGAGATTGAGGGGCTTCGGGAATAATTACTTGATTATCTATTTGAGAACTAGTTTGTGATTGAGAAACAGTTTTACCCTCTGGCTGCTGTGTTGACAATACATGTTTTATTCCTAGTGATTTGATAGCAGCATACAAAGGGTGAGTAGGGGATAAAAGAGGTAGGGGAGATAGGGGATGTAAGGCAGATAGAGGAGGCAGGCGAGTTAGAGAGGCTTCGGTGGGAGTTGTAGTAGGTGTAGTAGGTGTGAGGAGAATCTCACTTCCCACACTTTTAAGCTTTAACTCCTGGCCATTTTTGAGAAAAATACTTTGCTTTCTATCAGGTAAAGGGTTATTTTGCTGCCAATCTTCAAAAGAAACCGCCAAGGCTTTGAGCTTTTCATAAGCAGCAGCCCCAAGCGCTGCAATCAAATCGTCAACACCTTTTTCTGGCCCGGGTAAAGTGATGACAATGACTTTAGCCCCATGATTGACCAAAAGTTGACTAGTTTTAATCAAAGCTTTGCCGACGTTGACTTGAGTTTTACTTTTGGAATCATGGTCAAAGCAGATTCTCATTTCTCTGTCTGGAGTCGCAAACATCGCAATTTCTGAGCGTAATTTGCTCTCAATTGGATTACCTTGGTCATCTTTGGAGCGATATGCAGCATTAACCCCTGGCAAGCCGATGGCAGCATCTCCTTGAGTTAAAATACTAGCTGCTTTCTTAGCCCCTTCAGCAATGGTTACTGGTATATTGTGTTTCCATACAGAAAACCAGAAACCTGATTGGCGATCGCTTAGGCTTGGATTAACGCCAGCTTTGAAGTAAATCAGTTCAGCAATTTCTTTTGGTACTTCTAATAAGAAGATACTAAGTTCAACTTTGTAGGGATGTTCATATTTGATAAATTTCCCAGGTTTTTGAGGATCTGGTCTAGGAGAATCAGGCTTGTAACAGCCCCAAAGTTTCTCTTTTGGTTTATCCCCAGGTTGTAAATCACAGAAAGTGCGGGGGTCAACTCCAGCATCACACCACCAACCATCAGTAGAATCAAGATATGCGTAAAGTTGGAGAGTTTTATCACCTAAGCGACCAGCATTTTTACGCTCAATCTGGTCACTATACATTAAGTATTCCCAAGATTCATGGGATTGCTCTATGGAATCATAATATAAAGACTTAAAATTGGCAGAGGCAATAATCGGATGAATGGCGCTATCAACTACCAGTTCATGCCAGTGTTTAGGCTCGATATGATTTGGGCGTAAATTAACGAATTCATCCATATTAAAACTCTATTTCGGAGCGAGAATTACCATAACTTAAAGAATTGTTTGTCCTGGAGTCGGTTATAGATGTATTCGTTGATAATGATTCTGTAGAAGCTGGCGAATGCTGAGGAGCGTTTGTATTTGCTAAAGATTGTTCGACAATTTTTTCAACTTCTTTAGCTTCTTCTGCGTCTACTGTTACAAAGTTATTAGTTTTCGGATCAACTTTTGTCCAAGAATAACCTCCACCTCCATCAAGTTTAAGAGCATAAGTATCTTTTCCTAGTTCAATTCTTGCTCTTTTATTCCACTGTTCTACAGTGTCGGCGCAAACATATTTTATTAAAGGTGCTATGACATTTCTGGCAAAATAATCGCTGCTTTTAGCATAATTAGAAACCAGTTGCAAATGCCGTTCGTCAAACATATTTCACCTCAGTTCCCATGTTGTTTTATTGAAGGATGCAGTTCTTGCTGGAGTCAGAATGGGCGTTTAGTCCATTCTGACTTCTGACTTCTACCTCCTGCCTCATGCCTGATTTGATAATATTTATTAAAGATTTTTGTAAAACGTCATACTGCTGTGGTTTAGCACCGAGACAATTTAAGTCAATTACTTCCCCTGATGGCATCACGCGATTAAAGATAAGATGGAATTCTAAAAAGTCTTGATGAAATTTGAGAAAAGTGACATATTGCAAATCATCCCAGCCGATACCTTGGATATATTCAGTGAGAATTTGTTCAGAAACATCTGAGGATAGAGTAATTGGGAAACTTTTCAAAGTAATATGAACATAAATTCCGACCTTTTTCAATCTTGGTCTTTGCTTACTAAAAACTTGATAACTATTAATTATCCAAGCGGGAGCATGAATGTTAACAAGATGACCGGAGTGAATGGTCAATGTCTGCATGAATTGGTTAATTATCTCAAAATCAGAAAGAGCATATTCTTTAATCATCATTCTCATTGCTTACTATCCTTATTCTCATTGCTTACTATCCTTATTCTCATTGCTTACTATCCTTATTCTCATTGCTTACTATCCTTGGAATTGGGATCTGAGTATCTTTGTCTAGAATTGATTTAATTTCTCCAACACTTAAAACTTTATTGTTAGGATTGTTGTCTTGTTTGACAGGTAAAGGGAAACGTTTATTGACATCATCCACTCTCAAATCTAAGTCGTGCTGAGTCGGATATCTTTGGGTACTTCTGCGAGCTAATCTACTGACAACTGGCTTCCATTTTTTTTCGTTGTATCTGTCGATATCGCGGAGAGATTGAGGAATATTGATGCTTTTTAACTGAGGAACAGACCCCTCTTTTGTATTGGAGTATGCAGGATTGATAAAAACACACTTTCCGGCTGGGAGCTTCAAAAACTGGGCGGACTCAAAGAGCTTTTTAGTTTTTTCTTGATCGCTAATGGTATTATTGCTCTTTCCACCACCAGTAGAACGGCTTTTGTGTTTGTACCTAATTTCTTCATCTCCCAGAAAGGAAGAAAACAGTTGTGCTGATTCGTTCTCCCCTGGGTTAAAAATAAATTTTGTACTACAAGCACCAAGGATAGTCTTAGCAACTTCGCGTCCATAATTCTTCTCAAGTTGCCCCATGTTCTGCCAGCCGAGGATGCCGCAAAAACCCTCACTTCGGGATTCATTAAGCCATCTGAATAAATCGGGCAGATACAAGGAAGGCAATTCATCCAATGCAACTATCAAAGGGTCTTGCCTTTTTTTTGCTATATTTCGGGCGATGGTCATGTGGAGAACGCTAGTCATCAAGGGTGCAACAGCATCGCGGCGCTCTCTGTCTAAACCAAAGATAATCATTTGTTTACCCTTGATTGAGAGTGGTAAAGTCGTTTTACCAATAAAGCAACCGAGTGTGTTCTTAGCCATGAAGCGGGTAAACATGATACTAGCTGTGGCAACAATCCCGGCAACAGTTTTCTCACTTGCGGCGGAACTGAACAACTGACCAAAGGCAATCTTGACCCAAGGGTTGAGATTAGCAGACATTAACCGCGCAATCATCTGCTCACTAGACAAGATGGCAGCACTGGTCATGACATCAGCTCTATCTCCAAACTCTTTGGTTAACATCAATACAGCTTGGGTTAACTGATCCCCAGACGGGCCGAAAAATCCATCTTCATTAGAATTATTTAGAATGCGGAAGTTTTTATTGATGACCGTCGCAATCTGCCGAGCGTTTTCAGCGTCAGAAGAATCTCTTAAAAAATCTAGAGGATTACAAACTTCTGATTCGGGAAAACCAGGGGCAAAAATATGAACATCGTAGCCAAGAACTTTAGCATAAGCAGCGATTTTCGCCTGAGATGGGTACTTAAAGTCATATAGTAAAATAGGAAAACCTTGGTCAATTGCGGAAAATAACATGGGGTTAATGGCACTAAAAGTTTTCCCACTTCCGGGTGCGCCAATAGCAGCAGTTCCCCTTTGCACTTCTGGTACATAAATCGGCACACCTCCATTACCACTTTGTTTTTTTGTACCTTTGAATTGATGTTTGCCAATATACAAAGCCACACTATCACACCGAGGAGATTGTATCTGTTGCAAGGCTTTTTTCTTAGCTGTATTATTCTCCTTTCTTCCTCCCCAATAGCTAGTAGCAATCTTCTTTTTATTACTGCCATCGCCAAAAAATACTCTCATTAAAATGTAAGCACCCAACATACTTATAATTGCTAATCCACTGGGTGTAAATAAATGATGAGTGTACTTGCCAATGTTGCTATGTGGATTTTGTAACTGTTCAAAATGAAATGGTTGGTTGTTTGTAGAAGTAGTCAAATTATTGCTCATTACATGAAGAAGAAGGGGAATGGGGAATGGGGAATAGCACGCTTGTAAGCGTAAAACCATTGTGACGGGCAGGATGTAGGGAAAGAGTTAGATTTGTAAGTATTCTTAATTGGTTTTTAGTTTTTCCTTTACCCTTTACCCTTTCTCCCTTTTTGGTAAGAATAGTTAATTAGGAACAGTAGAAGGACTACCAAAAATAATTGGGTCTTTTTCATGGTAAGTAATGAATGGTACTGGCCCGATAAAATAGGGGGTACAAGTGCGACCAACAAAGGGAATATTCTTGCAGAAACGGAAAAACATAGCAGTGTTAACGGAACCGCTTGATTCATCTATATCCCAAACAACTTGTTTAAATGATTTACCAAAGGGATGACGACCAGTTGGCTCAAGACCACCATTAGCTACAGCTAAAATTCCATAGCCACCTTTAACTTTCTGGACTTTACCCGAAATCCATTGCGTTCCAGTGGTCTGACCAAGACCTGAAGCTTCAAAGTGGACGCAATTATTTTGATTGCAAGGGACATTAAAACCTTCTTGATAACTGCCAGAAATGCTGCGAATCCGGTTAGCTTCTATATCTCCCAAAGGCAAATCTACTTGCCCAACAAAAGACAAATCCGGCTCTGGTACAGTAGGAAAATTATTCCAAGATAAATCCTTCAATCCGGGAATGTCTGAAATGAGAGTATCTTGCCAATTAGCAAATTCATCAAATGATGAGTTTTCAATTCCCGGAATCGATGTCAGCTTGTATTTAGATAAATCAATTTCACTGCCGAGAGGGATATTGTCTAAGTTGTAATAATTAGCGGCATTCCCAATTCTTTGATTAGTGCTGATACCCATTTGGCGAAAAAAGTCAGCTATTGGTGCTACATTCCTGGCTGATTGATTAGCTAATTCAGGTATAGCTTTGACTAAATCGCTAAGGGTTTGAGTTTTGATGACTCCAAAATCGTCAAGCTTTAAACCATCTAAATCAATAGCTAATGCCTGAGATATCGCCCTTAGAGTAAGCTTTTCAATATTCAGATTGGCATCTTCAAAATCTCCAAGCTCCATAAAATCGCCAATACTTTGTCCAGCTTGCCAAGTTCTAATCTGATTCCCTCTCAAGGATGGGTAAGTCACATTACCAGATTCAGATACAATCATGTCTTGAAACTTCATTTTTGACCAGTCTGGAATCAAGCCATTGTTGCTACTGACAAATGGGATTTGTGCTGAGGCTTTGGGCAGTAGGAATCCAATTACCTGATTCATAATTCCATACTTCCAAAAACTGTGAATGAACAATCCTCCGAGCAATCCAAATAATATTAAATAGCGAACCATATCAAAAGTAATTTTGGGCGAACGCTTTGATGATTTCATATTTGTCCCTCTGTCCCGTTTTTTTGTCCAAGCTCGATTAATTTGTTAACTAAATTAAGTGAGACACCAGCCTGAAGAGCAGCAGTAGGCATTTGCTCTCCAGCTTGAAAATGAGTCAAGAATTGCTCAATGCGATTGTGAAGTTCATCAGATGAGGAGAGCAAACCATTACTAATTGCTACGCTCATCCCTGCTCTGATTTGTTTTGTAATTCTGGTGGTTTGTACTAATGGCGATAATAAGGGTCGAGTAACTCTTGAAGATGGCTTATCCGAGATAATTGACACTTGACTGTATTCAGGACGGGAATTGGATGGGGTAACTTGAAAGTGGTAAACTTTGCGTTCGCCAGAAGCAGTTTGAGTAATAACTGTAAGCAAAGTTGCACTTGTTTGCGGCAGTCCTGGAACCGGAAGCTTTTTAATCCGGCGTAAGTGAAGTAATCCGGCACTACTGTTTTGACAGTTCTGGTCGATTCCCTCTAAACAACCATCAGCGTCAATCAAAACCTGCGAGGGATCGTCAATCCATACCCGCTTTACCATTTCATTGACTTCATAAAACGAAATTGATACGCCTGAGCCATTCCAGACTTTAATTTTTTGTAGTTTGGCAGTAATACCGCTAACTTGAGATTGCTTTATGGTGCGGACTGTACTTTGAGCATAGGTTTTGACTGGAACTAGACACACTGCCAAAAAAGCAGCAACTCCAAGGTGGAACGCTGTCACGAGTTTTAACTTCTTCATGGCAACTCCAGAGAACGGTTCACCAAAAAGGTAATCTTCGTCCCTTGTGGGATATACCAAACATTAGAGCGAGGGGTGATTTGTTGGTTAGAAGTTTCTGCACGACGTGTAATGGTGTCACTAAGCTTGCCAAAAGCACCTTGCAAGAATGCCCCGCCAATATTGCGCTGGCTGTTTGAAGTCGTGCTAGAGCTAAATGTCCCTGTAGCGGAATCAACTACACTGCTCGTAGAATCAGATTGATTCAGGATTGCTCCTACTTGACCCAAACCACTGACTAATGCCACAGTCAAGTCAGAACCTCCCCCTTTATTATCTTGGAACTGTTTAGCAAACAACGGTTTCCCGCCTTCTCCTAATACAGAAATTGCACCGCTACTAATTGGGTACTCAGTGTTATCTTTGATAATGCTGGTGACTTGCACACTTACATAAGAGCCATCATTAACCTGTAGGGGTTCAACGGTAAATATTGTGCCTTTATGAATTGCCACATTTCCATAGTTGTCATGCAAATCAGCCGTTAATCTAGCAACATAGCGTTTACTATCATCTGAATTTTGCTGTTGTTGGAAGCGATTTTCGCTTTGCTGCTTGACAACTGAAGTCACTAAAACACCATTTGCGAATTCCCCAACAACTAAATAGCGAGTTTTACGCTGTTGCAGAATTTGGTTTTCTTGAGGCAAGTAATTACCATCTGCTATTTGTTTATCAGATTTAGAATCGGCTGACCAACGAGGGCGAATCTTCTCAATTTGTGTGGGTGTACTGTTAGAAACGTTAGGGCGTGTTTGCTGTTTTGTATAAGCACTATTGGGTGGCTGTACTTGAACTCGTGTTGTATTCGGCGTTTGAAAGGATGTTACATCTGTTGATATCTGCTGGTTATTTGAAGTAGGTGTATAAGCGATTTTTCCGTAAGATCCTAAGCTGCGAAGTCGATTAAATTCAGCTATCACGTCTGTTGGCGTTTCTGTTTTCGGCGTAACAGTCCTAACAGGATTACTAATTCTTGGCAATATTTGATTACGAGGTGGTGATGAAATAGTCGAGTTAGTTCTACTCGGAACGTAATATCGTCTAGGGCTAGGACTTTGTGTTTGTGCTACAGGTCTAGCTGTTGATGGTGGTGGTGGTGAAGCTGCAACACTTGCAGGCTTACTATTAACTTTAACTTCTTCCTTACTCTGATTAATTTTATTCAATTCCTCTTCTTGTTTATTCAAGGCTAATTTGGCATAGACATCACCATCTTTTTGCTCGACTTTCTCCAAAGCTGGGGATGTTTTATCAGCTTTAGCAGTTATCGCTTCAGGACTTCTACCAGGATTGAAAATGCCATTGAGAAAATAAAAAATTACTAAAAACCCTAAGCCAAAAGGAATAGCGATTATCCCCAATCTTGACCAAGGAGAAGTACTGACAGTGTGCCTAGTAATCGATGAAAATTCTTCGGAGTCTTCCGGCTCCGGCTTTTCTCTCCTTTGTCCATCATTTGTATCCTCTGAAAATCTCAAGATTTGATCTATAGTCAAATTCTGGGATTCATTTTTTAGTGACATAATTATTAAACCAATTCGCAATTCGCAATTCGCAATTCGCAATTACGTTTTGTAAGGGGGATTTAACCCCGACACAAAACCTGCTGTCTATAGAGACAGGGGACTTAAACCCCCAAACTTAGTTAAGGTTTTAAATCATTGATTTGTGTAATTTCTAAACCAGCGCTACGAACTTCATAGATTTTCCGAGAAAGTTCAGTGATTTGAGCAGTAATTTCTTGTGGCGTATTTACTGCTTCTACAGTTACAGTCTTATTGAAGGTAATTCCCTGTCCCGTATTATCAGAAGTTGTAAAAGTCACAATAGTTGCGACGATATCTACTTGCCAGACCCCATCTCTAATTAATCGCGGCTCTCCAATATAACGAGGAATTAAAGATGCTTGCATATTTCCTTCAAATATTTTCCTGGGGGTGAGTTGTGCCAGCTTTTGTAAAAAGGCTGCTCGAAAGTTCTGATTTTCACTAATTGCAAAAGCAGCTTCATAAGCCTTAGTTGTAACTTTCTTTTTTCCACTTGCTGCGTCAATATCTATTCCTTTGTCTTGCTTGGTAATTACTTCTCCCTTGTCGTTGTAAATTTTCACTAACCCATCCCAGCTAAACATTCTAGTGAACGTATCGCCAACAAACTTCTTAATTACTTCTGGCGAACGTTGATTTTCGTTTACTGATTTAGCAGTAATAGTTTTGCCATCATCTAACTGTACTAAAGCTAATTGCTTTTTGCTTAATCCTCGGATTGCTCCATAATTGAGAAATTGCAATAGTAATGAAAATACTGCACAAGAAAATCCTACTAATGAAATTATTCCAATTCTTGTCGGGACAGATTTATTAAATTGCAGTAGTTGTAATGGCTCTAATTTTCGGTTTTTCGTGTTGACCATATCTCTTATTTCCTAGACTTCGCCAAACTAAAGCCTTTAGTGATTATTGCAATGCCAGCTTCTGCGGCAATCGCACCATAAGTTTCTGAGGCTTTATTAATTTGTTGCAACAGTGCTAAACCACCACCTGCGGCTAATCCCGTAGCCAAGAAGGGAGCGCAAATGCCAATTGTAAACAGGAAGAACATTGGTTGATCTGCTTGAGAATCAGAAATTAATTGTCCAGCAAAACCAACAATCATGTTAAAAGAGAGTTTACATATTCCAATACTGAAATAACCAATCAGCCAAGTGTAAATTGATTTTGCTCCATAAGGTAATAAAGAACCTCCAACAGCAAGCGGGCCGAGAAATGCTGTAACTAACATTGTTAATTCAATTGCCCATTGATATGAGCCATTCATCGACAGCATCACCAATGAAATTGTTGAAGTCACACCGGAACCAATAAAACCACTAATGGAAGAAAATAATATCTGAAGTGGATTTCTTTTGTTTTTTATTGCATCAATCGGAGCTTCAATGACTTTATCTATCCCATCCATCAGCCATTTGAAGGGGCCACTATTTTGATCAAAAGCTGACGGGTATTTTTGGCTTAAATCTTCTTTAGCCTGTTGTAAACAAGCAATTGATTCATTCGGCTGTAATGAAGAACTGCGACATCTTTCAATTGCTAATCCGATAGCACTACGAGCAGCTGATACCCCTGCTGCTTTTTGAAATGCGACTCTTAAATCTAGCCCTTCAGCCGTTTGTACCAACACCATATTATTTACATTGTTGATGTAGTTCCTAATCCCTAACGTCGAGTTTCCTAGCACTTTGCCATGATTTGACAACAACACCACCACAATCAAAGGCCAGATAAAATCAGTGAAAGCTCGTTGCTCATCACCATTGATCATTTGCTTTGTCCACTCAATCATGAAAAAGGTTAATGTCGCAACCGCAAATAACGCCCCGACTGTACATATATTGTTGTACAGTTCCCCGGTTAAAGTCTTACCCCACAAATCATTAAACCCTACTGATATTGATGCAGAAGTTTCAGCAGCTTTTTTGACTAGCTCACCACCAAGCACTTGTTGCGCTAATAAATACATACAAGAATCCTTTCTTTTACGAATTGCGAACACACCCTTGCACCATTAAGGTAAATAAGTAGGATCTAGCACAGACATACCTACAACTTCGAGATTGAGGGAAATCAATCCTTCTTCTCGAATATCTTCTTTTTGACGATTTGCTGTTAATTGTTCTGCAATCTGCGTCAGCATCATATTAGACTGTGCGGTATCAGAGCGTGATTGCAATGAATCAGTGCGCTGTTGTGCCAGCATCGAAACCACCAGACCATTTTGGGCTGCTATTACTTTTAAGATATTCTGTGAGGCATTCATATCTTGCGCTTCCTGCCCCAGGTTTGAAGCATCTTGAGCCGTTTGTGTAGTTTGATCAATTTTGTTGGCAGTATCTTGCTGACCTTGTTGCCCTAATACACCAGAGACTGATGCTTTTGTAATTTCTCGCTGTAAGTATTGTGCTTGCGTTGATGCACCTGCCCAATCAGAGTCCGATGCTAAGGATACTTTCAAACGCTGACCACTTTCAACTGGATCTGGCGCACCCATTACACCAGTAGCCCCATTAATTGCAGAATTAGCATCCTCTTGGGCTGCTGCCCATAAATTATTAATTTTATCTGAAGCTATACTGCTAATTTGGCTCATTTCGCTCTGAATCTGATTCCTAATTGAAGCCAAAAAAGTATTTAGGTCTAGTGATATTCCATAACTCGGTGCAGCAATTAATAGACTCGTAACTCCACTAGATATAATGACAGCTAGACTAATCTTTTTAAGTCCCTTCATACTGAAATACTCCCTTTTTTACCTTGAATTGATGAAGAAGGATTCTAAATTGATGTGACTACTAAGATTTTAGAAGTTCAACCGCATTTCTCACTCTTATTCAAGCATTTGGTGGAGCAGAGGAGGAGTAATGAGTAAGGAGTAATGAGTAAGGAGTAAAGAGAAAGACAAGATCACTTCTTACTCATTACTTATTACTTATTACTTATTACTCATTACTTCTTCCCGGAACAAGTACAGGCTTTGAGCATTGGTGAGAAATCCGGGTTTACCCCCTAAGCAATTCTTGGGCTGTTGAAGATAACGGCTCTCCCCGAACCATTCTGATATAATCTTCAGAAAACTTGACTTGTCCAAGTATTGGATTATCTTGATATTTTTTCAAGAATAGAGTTCGTAATTCTTGTTCATAAGGATTGTTAGCGACTGCGGACAATAAACAGTGTGCTGGATAATAACGACAGAATGTAAGTTTGCCTGAATCATCCAATAACCACTGTGAGTAAATGCCGGATTTTGTTGGATAGAAAGCCTCTGTACTATTGGTTTGAATGATTTCGTAAGGATATTTAAATCTATCAACAAAGGGATCTACTGCCGATGATTGGATTCTGCCGATCAATCGGGTTGTAATATTGGCGAAGATTTTCGCTGCGGTTTTGCTTTGGTAAATACTTTCTGGTTCTTGAGCCGAGAGAATCACCCGTATCCCTGCTTTTGCACCATTGGCACAAAGCCTTCCTATTAACTCGGCGATCGCATCAAATTGGAATAAAATCGGCGCTTCATCCAAGAAAAAGATACTAGCTTTAGAAGACAAAGCACGTCGAAGGGCTGCGGCATAAGCTGATAAAGCTAAGATAGCTGCATCTGCCTCACTTGATAAATTCCGCAGTGCAAATACTAGCAACTTAGCATCAGTTCGGAAAGTTGAGGGACGACTAATTGATTCTCCAACTCTCGTTGAGAGCCAGTACTTTAATCTCAACCTGATTTGCTCTAAAGCTGATAAGATTTCCTGGCTATTGCTGGCTATAGAATCTATCTTGAGAAATGCTGGCGAACAATAATTCAAAAAATCTTGTAATGTGGGAGTGTCCAACCAAGCTTTAGTGCCAACTCCTGCGGCTAATGCCAACTTATACCGGACTTTGATTTCATCATCATTAAAAAACGTTTTCAAGGCTAGGGCAATGATTGATTCAATATTAGTAATCATGGAAGGGCTAACGCCAATCACGCTAGTTCCAATCACCATTGTCATTAAGACTGATTTCAAGAATTCCTTAAAATCATTCAATCTTTCATTAATGGTTTCTTGATCCATCCCCCTCAAATTAGGTAGTTCAAACAAATTATTTGACTCTTTGGAAATATCGAAGTATGCACCATCTTTACCTAGCAAATTCGTATAGTCACTAAATGTCGATGTCCCGTCTGGTTTGGGGTAATCTAAGGCTACTACTGGTATATCTTGAGCAAGTGCAGGTGTTAAAATTCCTGCCACCAGTACTGATTTCCCCGAACGAGTTGCACCAAAAACTGCTATATTTTTATGCTGTTTGTACAAATCCAGGTGTACTGGTGTACCTCCTTCTTCGGCAATTAACTCAAAGCCAGCCCGATCTCCTGTAGCTGTACGAATCAAAGGCATCAGCCCTGGTGCTTCGGAACTGAAATAAGGTAATCTGCGGTTAAAAGGTTTTGCCAGCAGTGGCTCCCAAACAAATGGACAACATTGCAACCATGTCTTCCAGGCGTATTCTTTTTCTCGATCTACTGCTGCTGGCCTTAAAAAGTAGGAAGCTAAGTATTTGCAAGCCTCATTGAGTTCTCTTGTCGATTTTCTATGGACAAGAAAAGCTACTCCGGTATAAACGACAACGCTTCCTTTATAAATGGTTCGTTGCGCCTCTACAGATTCTTCAATATTTATTCCAGCTTTAACATCGATGTTTCCTTTACTTGTTGATAAGGCTGTTGATGTAATTGACTGTTTAGTAAGGCGTTGTAAATTAGTTTTGGTAATCGCTTGATTAGCTTTAGTGATTTGACAGATAATTTCTGTATCTGAAATACTTTCTTTAGAAATTAATTCCCAAAGGTATCGTAATTGAGAGCGTTCATCTATCCAGCCCCCCGGCTTTTGGCTGAAGTTCATCACTCCAATATATTTATCTTGAATCTTTACCCATTGCCGATCTAAGAATGGAACAGATTCTTCATTCTCCAACAGATGATGCCGAATGTGAAAATCACTTGTTTGAGTTTCTACTAATCCTTGAGTTTGACTAATCACTAAGGGATTAGGAATTGGTGTCGGTGATGTCAGATTAAATTGATGCCATAAGACTTTCCAAATATCCTCAGCGCTCAAAACTCTGATCCCTAGTTTCATTTTGTTACTCAGCAATGATTCCCATTGCAAAAAACCATCACTAAATGAATTCTTGAGAATATTTTCAATCCTGCTATTGTTAAAAGCGTGAATTTCTCCGGTGAATTTAAACCAAATTTTCTCTAACTTTCGGATTGCCGACTCTACAATGTCTTGGCTTCTCTCTGACTCAGCTAACGCTGTATAAGTACACCATAATCTTAAAAACTTGTTCTTCCTGACTCCCGAGTGGGTTAGTTCTTTGATTCGTAACCTTTCACTCCTAATTAGTAATTTCAATTGCTCAATATCACAATTGGTTTCGATAGATTCTAATTCTGATTGCCGCGAATAATCGTCTGTAAAGGAACCCAAATGTATGGTTAATGACTCTCCTGATGGGATCTCTTTTAAACCTGCCTCTATGCTCTCAAAGATTGGGAGGATTTGCTCTGAGGCTAAGTTAGAATGAATTCCTACACAATCAAAACAGAATTTGATTTGAATCGATTCCCCATTTTTGAGAATTAATGCTCCTATGCCTTTTCTCCCTCCCAAAGCAACATCGCAAACCCCAGCTAAATGGATAATGTCTTCAAAGGGGGTAAGAGTTTTTACTACATTAACTTGCTCGGTTTCTAACCTTTGTTTCTTGATCTTATCTGTCTTTTTTGTGACCATTACGAATTATTCCTCTTGTATCCTCTGCTAATTCGAGGCACTGCCACAAACTTGCCAAAAAATTCTTGATTTGATGAAAGTAACCACCATGTAGCCCATCCCCAAGCGATGCTTAATCCTGTGCCTAACCAACTTGTTTTCAATATATAGTTGAAAACGAATACATTTAATATTGCTATAACCGACCAAGGGAAAATCTGATCGGCGGGAAATGGGCCTAATCGGGGTCTATCTCCCAAGATTCTATTTACACTTCTAAATTTATTTTCATCTCTCATCTTTTTTTATTGCTTGTTAATATGAAGCATTTCTGGAATCAGGGCACTTTTTCTCATTCCAGAAATGCTGCGAATAAATGGGTGTAGTTTTTAACAGTTATGCTCCAGTAATTAAGCCGGTAACTAAGTCTCCTACAAAGACTGAAAGCACAATAATTAATGGAGTTCTGGCTAATGTCTGCCAATCTTCATCATTTCGGGCTGCTTGAGCAATACTTACCAAACTGATACCTATATAGAGTAGGAATAAACCTCTCAATACGTTGAAGAACAATTGTATAACTGCTTGTGTTTGTCCGTTACCAGCATTGCCGAAAGCACCAGTCATCCAGGTTTGAGCATTGTTGAAAAACTGTGCTTCGGCTGGCGAAGAAGCAAAATCCAAGAGAAATATTACCGACAGAAATGCAAATAATATTGCATATAAATTTACTCCCCATTTCCGCTGTAGCTTTTCAAAGTTTGTTAGCAATGCCTGTGTTTGTTTTGGAATTGCAACTGCTATTGCTCCTGCAATCATCAATCCTCCAAGCATTATGTTGTGGACTGACATCTCCAGAATCATTAATGCTCCTGTTACTCCCATCAGCCCAATTGTGCTACCTTCAAGGACTTTCTTTTTTCTTGATGGTAAGGCTGCTGTTTGTCTTGTCTCAAAGCTTGTTATGTTGGGATTTTCGTAGTCTGATATTTGCATAATTTGTGAACGCATGAAATCTTATCCACATTATTCACAACTCACTTTTAAAATCCTACAGACTCTAGTACAAAAAAACTAGTTCTTTTGGCTACAGAGAATATTTATTACAGCTTTTTAGGTATAGGCTCTATCATCAATTTCTGCCCAACTTGAATATTACTAGCACCCGCTTTTAGTTCTAAAACCTGTGTCGCAGCGACACCGTAATAGATTGGACAAGGATTTTTCATGCATGGTGGTGCATTGCGAATTATTGTTGTCACCAGATTATTTTTAAGGTATATGATGTCTAAGGGCACTTTGACTTGGTGCATCCAAAAGGGTACATTATTATACTCTCGACCTAAGTTAAACAACATTCCGCGATCGCTCTCTAGATTATTTCTCCATTTGAGTCCTTTCTCTAGTTCTTGTGGTTTATTTGCCGCTTCTAAATAAAAAGTCTGGTTATTGATCGTAAGTTTATACTGAAGGGGCAATTTTTGAGGGCGAGTTTCTATATAAGATACTACTGCTGTGAACAAGATTACTGACATCCCAGCAAGTGGGCCAGCAATGTTTAGCATCTTAAAGCCAGCAACATACCAATCGACTTTCGATTGAAATTTCGGTATTTGCATAAAATTAGTTACCAAAAATATCGACATCGCCCACGCTATATATTGATGAATCCACGGGGCTAGATGGTAATCCTTGCAAATCTGCAATATTACGCATACTTTCTATTCGGTCAGCTTCACGTATTGCCAGGGGATTTACGTTTTTTCTTGATTCTAATAGTGCAGTTAGGGTAATTTCTAATGGCGGCAAATCCTCTAGTGCTGGAGTATCTTCACCAAACAATTGACAGAATATTGAGATTGCTGCCTTTTCGACAATTGCCTGAATTTCTGCACCGACACAACGATGTGTCACCTTCAATAATCTCTGCCATTCTTCTGGGGTAAAGGCATCTTCACCGTTACAAAACCGCTTGTCAAATCTGGCTAAATGAATCCTAAATATTTCATGTCTCTCACCGTTATTTGGTAAGTCTATTTTGAATATTTCATCAAATCGCCCACTTCTGGTTAACTCTGGTGGTAGCCATTGGATATTGTTGGCTGAAGCAATTATTAATACATCACTTGTTCTTTCCTGCATCCAGGTTAGCAACATCCCCCCTAGTCTTCGTGATAAATCATCATCACCTGCAAATCCTTTATCAAAGTCATCTAGGTATAAGATTATACGGTTTATTCGGTCTACTAGTGCTAATAACTGTTTAAGCTTGTATTCTGCCATATTTCCATAACTGCGGAAATTACCCCACTCCACGATTACTAAGGGTAATCCCAGTATTTGAGAACAAGCCTTGGCTGAGTGAGATTTACCTGTTCCGGGTGGGCCAATCAGTAAAACACCTTTTGGTAGCCGCAAGTTGTAAGACTTCGCCAACGGTGTCAAGAGCCGTTTGTATCTCTTAAATGCTGACTGCATTAATTCCAGTCCCCCCACTGAAATTGTCATCGGTTGCAGAAATTCCACATTGTAAACTCGTTTGAATAACTCGATTTTATAAGCAGAAACTTTTTTGACTAATTCACTGTTGTCAAAAATAGGGTGTTGGGGGTAGGGTCTTGGGTGTAGTGAAGACGGGGCTTGTACGAAGATGGTTGTTTGAGCTTTCTCTACACCCCACACCCCGCACCCCACACCCTGCCCCAAAGGGGCTTTGTCAATTGCTAGCGCACTTTTTACCCCTGTTTCAGTATCTGCCAAATACATCCCTACACAAGTATTCGCTATTTGATTAATTTGGGCTTGTGTAATTGAGTCGGGTAATATTTTTGGCAAATAATCGCTAATTTCCTCAACTGTGGGTAGCTCTTGAGTAATTGTCGGTATTAGACCTGCTATATCTGACTTGAGGCTTGCGTTTGACCCCAGCAACAAAGCTGTTTTACCGGAGTTATCATTGTAAAGCTTAATGTTAATCAGGGCTGACTTAATCCATTCTGCTGTCAGGAAGAAATCTGCATCCGTCGCCCCTTGCCCTAGCCACGGGTATATCCCTTCCAAAATCAACATCCCTTGCAACTGGGTTGTCTTCCAAAACCGCAAAATTTCAAAGGAATCTTCGCGTACAACTTTAAAAGCGATTCTTTTGTACTTTTTAATTTCTGAGAATGCCAATCCCGAATTACTCATTAATAACTGGTACAATTTGTCATCCTCTAACATCCAGATATAACAATTAATCCCAAGATTAATGCATTCTTTAGTTAAGTTTTCGAGTAAGCTTATCCTCTCCTGCAATGGAGATTCCACTGCTATTAAGGGATTATTTTGTTCGCGTAAAGAAAATATTCTTTTTATCAGTTCTGAACTCATAGGTAAATTATTGAGCATCAAACTGATAATAAAGGCTGACTCACTTTCTACTGACAGTCTGAAGTACCCAAATCTCTCATACTTTTGGCCATTATTTTTTATTCGCACTCAGGCAGCAATTGCCACTAAAGACTCAAATCTGCCTCTGACTTACGCTGTTGTTGCTGTTGTTGCTGTAGGGACTTTTCAAGTAACAGATCCTGATTCCAAGAGACTGTTTTGGGTCTAGCGCGTCTAACCTGGGGCAGTAATTTCTTAACAGCTAGTGCCGTGGCTTCCCCGAATTCATCGGAGTTGAACGCTGTTTTGATTTGAGAAATATCCTCTAATCGCTCCACTGGTGTACTTTTGGGGTCAGCAAGTGCCATGTACAGTGTTCGCTGTTTTGGTATTGACCCAGTTTTGGAATATTCCAACATTGCGTATGAGAAAGCATCAATCGTTGAGGAACAAAGTACCACTTTTTCTACTTTGCTCGTTCCTCGCTCCCCCAACTGGAAATGGAACCAACTGTTTGTGCGATCGCTTCCAATTGCCAAGCCCTTAAATTCACTTCCCTCAAGGTAAGCCCCTTTAACTTGTTGGTTTAAATCTCGCATTACAAACACTGCATTTTGCTTAGAGTCAGCGTAAATCAACCCCGATTGATGAAATCCGTGTACAAAGTTTGATGGTAGCCCGCACAAGTGAGTCAAGTAATCATGTACTCCAAGCCACTTGCTTTTATCCTCAACTGGTGGGACAAACTTGGGGGTTGGTTCGGTTTGAAGAATATCTGCTGTTTGTTTCTTGACTGCTGCGATCGCTGCTCGTTCTGCCCCCTGAAGTCCAAATCTCTCATTCAGCCACGCCAAACCCTGCCGCAAATTGTAATTGTTCACCTGAATTACTAAGTCAATTGCCCCACCCCCCTTTTCTACTCCTGGGGAGGCGGACTGAAATTTATCCCCATTTATATTAATGATGTGGCCATGACCTACCCAAGAGTTAGATTGGCTGGATTCTAAGTCTAAACCCAACTCCCAAGCTACATCCTCCAAGGCTAAGTCACGCAACTGCTGAGTTTGTTGTCGATATTTTTCTTTCTCTTTCTCTAATTGGGCAAGGCGTTGTTGAAGCAGTTCATTAGCTTGAGCCAGGGAAGTAGCTGTTGCTTCCATTTCTTGAAGTTGTCGGGCTGCCCTGTCTCGATCTGCGGCTTTGGCTTTGATTTGCTCCAAACTCAACTCTGAGACTTCCAGGTTCCGTCCCGTTTCTACTATCCGGTAAAAATCCTTTATATCCTCGTGCTTGGCTCTGGAACCCTTCAACCCCCTCTCCAAGCCAATCAGCCGCATCGTTTCATAGTACGAGTCCTGAAATGCCTGGATTTTCTGCCGCCCATTGAAAAAGTGATTACACCGTAGCTGACCCCGGTCATCCACTGGCACAAAGTAAGCATGAATATGTGGCGTGACTTCATCTAAATGTAATTCTGCCCTGACTATCCGCGAACCGTATTCCTCAGACAACCATTGGTGCGTCGCTTCTAGCCAAACATCTAACTTATTCTGCTCATAATACCCTGCCTGATTTGGACATGAAGCACGAAAGTAACTTGGCGATGCACTCAGCAACATCTCCACGCAATAAACCCCGTCAGTCCTTATCTTCCTGTGTTGCGGAGCCTCATTTATCTTTGCCATCACCAAATCTTCTAACCTTGATTCGGGATCGTTGCTGCCTATAAACCTAATATTTTCTACCGACAAATCAGCGTTCGGTGTCTCCCTCTCACGAGATGTGTGAGATGCGCTACTCCCTATATCCTTCTGCTTTAATTTTTTTAAACGAGCGATCGCATACGCCATTCCCGCCCACCTTTTTTTCTCCCATCAACAATATTTCACCTGATAACTAAAATTATTTTTTAGGCTCACTGAGTATTTTTACTCAGGCTTTAAAATGGCATTTTTCCCAAATCAAGAATAGCAAAAATAAACGTACTAGGTACGTTTATTTAGAGGCGGCTGATTTGCTAATTTACCCCTAGCGTGGAAGCCGTCAACAGTGCCGTCAATAGTGCCGTCATGACAACCACTTTCAAATTTGCTAATGAATTGTTCAGAACGCGATTTTGACGGCATAAAGCCGTCAACAGTGCCGTCAATAGTGCCGTCATCAAGACCACGTTTTTAAGTATACATTTTCTGTACTTAAATAGAAATTAGAAAGACTTGTTCTTTAGTGATTATTCAGCTAAATATTAGATAATTAGTGAATAGGATATTCGACGAACGAATTCCAAAGCAATTAAAAGTTTTTACAACCAACATGAGCGAGACAAGAGTTTCCATTAGACGCTCTAATGATAGTTTGGAAGGTAAAGTAATTAATTACCTCAAGTCGAATCCCCTCTATTTAGATAAAGAGCATCCAGAACTAATTACTTCCACACTCCTTAAACATTGGCTACCATTAGCTTTATATTCCCAAGGGGTAGTGGGAGAAGAATTAAGGCAGGTTGCTATTTGGGCAATCAATGAATTAGAAGCCCAAGCCTCTGCCATCCGTGAGATTTGCAGTTTAGGTTCTGTTGTTTCTCCTATTTCTACGCAACTGCCTACTACTGTCCCAGTTGCTCCCCCACAGACAACACCTGTAATAGACGCAGCCCCAGTTTCTCTATCCAATGAGGATTCGTACTCATCCCAAGTTGAAACCGAAATGCCAACTGAAGATGAAGACGAGCAATTGATGGATTTGGAATTGACCGAAGAGATGATCCAAGCCAATAAAGCCTTTAGTGTCGAACCAGCACAAATTTAGGAAAAAAATGAACATTCCCAATTCCTCCCAAGTCAAACCTGGGATTAAGTTAGTTTTGTCCTGTGATTTGGGTGGTAGCCAAGTCAAAGCGATTGCTCAAATTTACCCTGATGGCATTCCCTGTGTACTGGCGATGTCGCCGGAAATTGCAGATGTATCAATTGACTCGATTAACAGCTTTTCTGTACAAACTTTTCAAAACATTAGTACCTGGGTTGGCGTAGGTGATGAATATTATGTCTTAGGTACAATTGCCAAAGAAGTCTTCGCTGGTAGTGCTGCACTTAGAGATAACAAATATCACTATGCCATTCCCAAGATTGCTGGTATTTTATCAATGGCTTACCAAAAGTTTGGTATAAACCATAATCATGTTGATGTTTTTATTCAAATCTTGTTACCGCCTGGGGAAGTCAATGATGCTCGTAATCTGACAACTTCCTTAAAACAAATTCTCAAACTTGGAGTACTCACACCTAATGGTCGTTTGAAGGGCAAGTTACGCAATTTTTGTGTTGCTGCTGAAGGTAGTGGCATTCTCACCTATCGTAGCCGTACTCTTGGCAAAACCTATATTCAAAAAAATGTTGGAATCCTTATGTTGGGCTATCGCAATGCTAGTTTTGCTCTTTCTGCTCAAGGTAATCCAGCTAAGAGCGAATCTACTGATTTAGGCATGAGTTGGGTAATCAATTCATTTGTTGAGCGTACTGCTGTTGGTTTGTCGAAAAATGATTCACGTTTAGTCACAGCAATCCTCGCAGCAGCCAAGGGCAACTTTGATGCTTTTCGTCCCTTGTCCCGCAAAGCCACACCTGAAGGTGTCCAATTTGATTTAAATTTATTTCAAAAAGTTCTCCCCTCAATTCGTGATGAGTACTGCCGCGCTCTTGTTCGCTGGATTAGAAATATTGCTGTCCTAGATGAAATTCTCATTTGTGGCGGGACTGCTGAGTATGTCAAAAAAGAATTAACTGACCACTTCCACAAAGAAGCTACTCCCATTGTTTGGAATGGCGGTGTACAATTCCCTGCTCCTCTTGATACTAAGGGTCTTGGTGAGCGCGTTGCTGATGTTTGGACGGCGCACATTACTTATATATTGATGCTAGACAAGAACTTTGCTTATGACCGCAAACAAGATTTAGTCCCTGACCCCAATAAACCACGCCCCTCTATCCCTACCTCTGGTCTTGCCCAACTCCGTGAATATGCCAAAAAACGTGAGGCTGAACAACCTTTAAACAGTTGAAAAATTTGAAGTGCGATCGCTCAGATATGGTTTTGTACCACAAGAGCGATCGCATGATTCAAGCTAACTATTTAATATCCCAGCCATCAAACAGATTCGGTTGATCTACCCCATACTGTCGCTGCACCAGCCGCCTCAGTTCTGCTACCGAATTGGCTGACTTCATTAAAATCAGCACTGATGTGACATGTGGGGATAATCTCTCCTTTGTTTCATGAGAAAGCATTTGATGTATTTTGTACTTCCTTCGCCCACTTGCAAGAACGGGATTAACAGTGTCGAGCTTGGCTTTTTCCTCTGGTGTCATCCAACTATAAATGAATTCCCAATAGTACAAGCCATTTTTAATGTGCTTTTTGTGCAGCTTACTGATCCGAGCCAAATTCTCTTCAAACTCAGCCTCAAACATCTTTGTCCACGGGCAAGGTGTAGAGAGAATGCGGCAATCATCTATCCGGCGTTGCTCAACTGTGCGTTGCTCACCCCAGACTTGCTCGAATCTACTCGTGAGTGAGTCCTCAGCAAGTGCATCAATCAACCTTTGAGCTTGTAGGTTTCCTTTCGTGTCGAAATACCGCCAAATGATTCTAACATCATTTATTGATATCGTTTCAGCACGAGTTCCTACACCATTAACAGTATATTCCGCAGGGAGTGTAACATGATTTAAGCCTTGCTGTGTAAGCTTTTCATTCAGTTTAGGTGACTTCAAAGGTAACATGATTAACCAGTTACGATTTATACCTATAATTGAAAGAATTTGATTTTGAGACATCCGGTACTCTTTCGTCTCAACAATTCTGATTGCGTCAAACCGATAGTTGCCGATGTACACCTCAACTGCTTGGGCTGCGGCAAAATTTTTCTTAGCCATGATTAGCTGTGCGAGATTTTCATCAATTCTTCGCGCAGCGCTGAATTCAACTATTAAATTGCTCCATCACGACTCATAAATATATGAATAACGACCAAGAACTTTACACCCAACAGCTAGCTCAATTTGCTGCATCTCAAAGTTTTGATGAACGTTCAGTGGAATTTTTTGATGACGTTTGGCAAGAAGCCGGAGTTAAAGACATTACCAAAATGACTACTGCTGACGCTAAGTGTGTATTGCAAGTCTTGGGTGAGAGTGAAGCATCACCAGAATTTACTAAAGCTCTACTAGCACAAGCCATAACAGCAGGAATGCCTAAACACGTTGCGGGATATATCTTGGAGAGTGATACTGACGGGGATGGACGCACACTTGCACAAGAAATTTTCAATGACGGGACAAGTCCGTTTCAATCCAATCAACCATCAGTATTTGCCTCCCAACAAAGCCAGCCTCAATTCTCTAGTGAAGAAGATGAAGACATGGAGATCCAAATTTAGCCAAAAGTACGATTTTTTTGTAGACTCCTGGTTATTGATTTTTTGGGAGTAGAAGACCTAAACTTTGGCTTATTCGTTAGCGTTTCACATGCTCTAAAGGTGTAGCTCTTATGAAGAAGATTCAGGGGGAAAGGAAAAAGGGTTAGGGAGAAAGGGATGAAATTTTCCCTTTAGCCTTTCCCCGAATGGCACTAAGAAAAGCTGAAACCTTCTCAGGGCAGGGTGTAGGGGGTAGGGTGTAGGGTGTAGTTTTAAGACAATTAAATTTTAGTTGCGTCAAGGAGTTCAAAATCTTCTTAATTCCCCACACCCCACACCCAAAAGCCAGCTATATCATGGCTTTGCGCTTAACTTAGTGCCATTCGCCTTTCCCCTTTTCCCTTCTTCTAAATATTTGTTCTACACCTTTTTCCAACTTTGAACTAAAGCTATGACACTACAATTACCAACCCAGAACAACGGTACACACCCTCAAAAGTCAACAGACTCATTTACTATTCCTCAACAGAAAGAGCGACTAGAAAATCTGTTGTATCAGAAAGTTCAACAAGGGGAAGATATATCCCCCTGTATTGAAGCTCTCTATTATTTAGCTTCAAAGCAAACAACACAAGACCAACTGCAAGTAATGTGGGCTGAAGTAATCAAAGAACGCTCGGCATTCAATTCACTGCAAAGAGTAATCATTACAGCCTTCGCCATCTTAGGAATGATTGCCTTTTTTAACGGGGCATTTCGCTCTGTTAAACCATCGGCAGCTGCTAACCCACCTGCTGTTCAAGCTCATTAAAAGGATTTCACTAAAAAGCTGAAAGCTTTAGTTGAGAATGCTTTCAGCTTATGTTATCACTCGCTTTGCTTCGGTGAGCTTAATATGCCGTGTCTCTGTCGAAAGGCAAGCTATCTTCCGGCTCAAAGTTTTGCAGGTCTTGCTCCATCTGCTGCCGACGTTGAACGTAAGTTCTGCTATCTTCAATCCTTCCCCTCATCTGCCATGCACCAAAATTAATACCCTGCTGTGCGTATTTAGCAGACACTTTGTTGTAACCATCAACTTCTATTTTCTTGCGACGTTCTTGTTCTTCCAGCGCACTTTCACTGATCCCAATTTTTCGAGCGTATTCTAAATATTCAGGTTTGAGAGAACCATCAGGGTTAAATTCCCTTTTCTCTTGTTCAGTGAAGAAATCATAAGCTGTATAAACTCTCCACGGCTCTGGGTCAGTCTCGTCCAGGTGTTTCCACTCGTCATATCCTACTTTTACTCTACGAGCATAACTATCTATTGCTCCCGGATCTTCACCTTTAGATAACATTTCTTGTCGGGCTTCGTCTTTTAAATTTCCATCTGCATTGAATTCTTTTTTATGCATATTTATCCAACGCTTAATTCTTGACATATAAACCTCCCCAAATATTAACTAATTTTCATTAACTTCTTAAATCATGACACTGGAACTAAAACATTTTGATCCCAGGCTTAATCAATGGATTTATACAGATGAGCGTAAAACAATTTTAACCGAAAAGCTCAATAATACTCTACTTGAATCTTACTTTCCTGATAAAGAATTTTCATTTGGGCACTCAGATGAATACAGTACAGACGAAGATTTGAGGAATCATCCAAATGGACATATCTTATTATTATCTTCTAAAACTCGCTTACTTTATGGAGAAAAAGAATGCTTAGAAACAATTCAAAAAATTTGTCCAGATAGTAAAGACCGTGGGGCTTATGGTTCGATATTCCTTGGAGCTTGTAAAAATGCGATTCACGAAAAGCTAAACATTCTGGTAGTAGATGATTCTACTGATAATAGAGGTGAAAACGGAGGAATATTATCAAATGATTTAGCATATAAACTAGTTGGCGATTGTTATGGACAGATTTCAACCCAACTTTATGACTTGCTCACTTTAAGAGAATCACAGCAAGATAAAAGCTACCGTGTTATCCAGCATCGATTCGGTTGGGTAGAAGGAGACGGAGCAGATACTACTAAATATCGCTTTGGTAAAGGAACACTGCGACCATACAAACTAGATGAGATAAAGTACGCAGACTCAAATAATGAACCCAAAATCGATATAATTCTCCCTGTAAGTAGTTTCAAAGGAACAGATAAGGATAGACCAGCAGGGGCAACTAAACCTCAAATTAAGCCAGGATTATATCAGCAAAATATTTGGTTGGCTGAAAAAGGACAATCTCAGCAAGGTCAGATGTCAATTTCCCAACTGCTAGCATCTTTCCCCCAAGGAATTAAAGATTTTGCCGAAGAATTAGAGCTACAAGCTCAAAGATTAACCTCTATTCAAGATGATCCTAGAAGTGTTGCTGCTTACTATTGTGAAAAATACGAAAAACGCAAAGAATCATTGAACCAAAGTAAATTAAAAACAGGAGAAGTCGCAAATCTTGAAAGTGATGTCAAAAACTTAGGAGCAAATGACGGTTTAGATACAGATGAGGAATTAGATGACGAGAGTACTAAAGATGACTTGTTTATGTACAAGCTCATCAAAGGTGACTTACTTGGTCATCAGCAGTTATTAGAAACGGAAAAAGTTAAACAAGAATTAAGTCGGTTTGTACAGAGCCAATGGCGAGATATCGCTCTGGGGAAAACACTTACTTTTGACCGAGGGATGATTATTCCATCCAAGGAACTCAAGAATGGCGAAATTTGTGTTCCTTGGCTTGATGAACAAGAAAAAATTCTTAACTTCCGTTCTCCTTTTCTTAATTCTAATGGTTTGTGTGTTTCTAATAATAAATATGTTGAAGATCAACTAGGGCCAGACGGTGAACCCTTAGAAGGCGTAATTGTAGTTAGTGATGAAGACCACAAGCGCATACAGCAGAGAATTGCACAGTTAGAAGCGCAAGGTATTGATGTTGATTTTATCGACCCAGCCGAAACCGAATCAGAACGCCAAGCACGAGATTTTGATGGTGACTGCATTGGTGTGGCACGAGCCAGCTTGTATCCCAATTTAACAGCCGAAGCCGAGTACAGAAACCAACCCCAGAATGCTTATGCTCCGACAGTTAAGCTCAAAAAGCAATCATTCTACAATCCCACCGATGGAAGTCAGCCCCCTTTTGAAAAAATCGCTATTCACATGAGCGATAGCATTAGTGTGGGAGTAATCAACAATCAAGTTACTGCACTGGAGGCATTAGAATCGGAAATTGAAGTACTTAAAACTTACGGTACTTTTGAGCAGAAATCAAATTATCTAGACCAAGTTTCTAACCATTACGAAACCCTGTTTGAGCAAGAACAGCGCAAAGAGCCAAAGTTAATTCGAGAGGAATACAAGCCTTATATGCAAGGGTTTGTTGAACTTGCTCATTCTGAAAGAACCCCAGAAAATATGCATCAAGCGATGGATCTTAACCGCTTGATGTATCGGAGTATGATTGAGGAGGGATGTTATCAAAACCAAATAGCGGTGGATTTATTCAAAAGTGCTAAAAAACCTGAGATGGATAAAATCAGGGAAAACAGCCGCTACTTATATCGTGATGTTAACTATATTAAAGATAAAAAATCTCGTTCAGTTTATTTAAACACAGGTATAACACCAAAGGGCTACTCACCAGTAGAATTATTGATTAGCCAAACTAATAAATATTTCCAAGAATCACAGTTAGAATCGCGTCCCATCGTCCAGTTTAAAGACTTATTCAAAGGAGTAGAATTCACACCACAGCAGAGATTCAGTGCGATCGCTGCCAAGTACGAGTTTGACCAAAAATTCAACGCTGCGGTTCGGATGTCCCAACGGCGTGAAACAGAGAAAGGCCCATCAGCAATCATCCAAACTCCACAGGGGGTGCAACTCGAAATTAGCAATCTCACCCGTGAGGGGCATCCTTTAATCTGGAAAGCCGAGACGTTGAATATTCGCCTAGATGAAATACCAGAGAAATGGCGAACTAAAGAACGCCCCCACAAATTACTAGCAGTCGCCCAGATTAATGGAGAAATCGATAAAGATGGAAAACCCGCATACCGTCATCTTGGGACAATTAGCCAGCAGTCAGTGAATGACCACAATCTCAAACCGGGGATGACCACGCAGGGAGCTAAGATACTGGAATTCAAGCCAGAACTTACTCGGAGTCAAACTAAATTACTCTTTGCCTTGGCAAATGGTGCCGCTCTTGCTTTTTACGCGAATATCCCAGCCGAAGACAAACTTGCTGCTGCTGCGGCTGCCTGGAACATCTCTGCATCCCGCCAAGATGAACTCGAAGTTGCAAGAAAAGAAAACACCGACCCGTCCGCTTACGCTAAAAAAGTCTCCAATTTTGCCTTCGCTGCTTTCCCCAATGAAATTATCTCCCGCTTAAACGAACTGCAATTTACCGAACCCAAGTTAGTCACATTAAATAATGAAGCAAATCAGTTTTTGGGCAGAAAATGGAACCCACTCGAATTGCACCCGATAGAAATCAGAGCCTCTCACCACCCACCGGGACATGAACGCCACGTTTCCAGACTATTGTTTGTACAAGATATTGACGGCGAATATAAGGAATTCGCCATGCTCGAACCCAGAACCGGAATACTGCCCATTGGCACAAAGGCGCAAGCTAATTTCGTTGGCGTGGAACCTGCGACTGCTAAGGCCACTATTGGTTTACCTGGAAATGAACCCATTGAGATAACTATCCGCGAACTTAAAAATTTCTCCTACGCAGGACTTGTTTTTAACGACCAACCCGTAAATTTAGAATTTGGTACTGTGCCGGTGCCTGATAAAACTGTCAAGATCAAAATTGATAGTAAAACTTTGGGGGAGTTAGACAGTGATTCTGTCGAACAGTTAAAACAAGTTGATTACCTAAAAAATGGTAATCCCTTGGAATTAAAACTCACTTCTATCTCCGAAACTGGTAGTCTTGCGTTTGTGCTGGGTGAGTCTCCCAATGGCAATCTCCTGAAAATTAATAAGATTAACTTTTACGATTTTTCTGGTCAGACATTTAATGACCAAGATTACCGAAAACTGACTATAGAAACGCCACCTTTAAAAACTAGGGATGCCGTATTTTTGAATGGTGAACCCTTGGGAGTGCTGCACTTCAAAAAAGATAAGGATGCGCTCAGACAGCTTGGACTACTCAAAAGCGGACAACTTACACCCGCGCCCGCTATTATTCAAAGTAATTTTTCACTAGTGTGCGCCAAAATTGACCCTAGTACTGTTGAATATCCTACTATCTGGACAAAGGAATTTCAAGTTTTTGGGACTCAATCGGTTAACCACCAACAACAGCAGATGATTGATAGTAGTGCTAAAATTCTACACAAAATTAAAGAACGTCCTACATTCCTCTTTGCTACCCCAGAAGACAAAATGCTGGGTTTAACACAACTGGTAGTAGACAACCACAAAGTAGATACTGTCACCAAGTGGTTAGCTGACCAAAATGTGGGCTTTGCTCCCGTCCCAGCAGAGGATGTACTCAAAGAAACTAAAAAGGGATTAGCAGTATTTAACTTGGTTAATAGTTCAATTATTCCTAAAACTTTGGAGAGTATGACCAAGAAATTTGGGGCTGTGATTGAATCAAGTACTGAATATCAGCAACTCGTTAGCTCCCTTGCCACACGACCGCAATTTTTAAAACCGCCAGAACAAACAGCACAATCCCCACCTAACCAATCTATAACTCCATTACTCTCCAGTACTCCTTCTACAGCAGACATTAGTAATAGCGTGAAAACCGAACCTTTAGGTGTAGAGAAGCCCTCGACAATTACTATTGATGACTTGAGAAATTGGTACAATGCCGCCGATAAGTTAGGGAAGCCGGAGAATTACAAAAAACGGATTGTGGAAGTCGCAAATGGGTTTAAGTCTGGTGAGCAATTATCAGCCCAAGCCTTGACAGTAATGAATAAAGATACATCTGAGCTTGAAGCCATTAGTCGGCTGACTCAAATTGCTCAAAGGATTGGCATGGTTTGGGGTAAGTCTAATGAAAATGGTACTCAAGTTTTAGGAAAAATTTATGATTTAACCTTTAGTACCCAGCAGAGGGATTTAACTATTTCGCAGAAAAATGGCGAGGTAATTTTGAATTTGCAATCGGGTCAAGTGCAGACTAATAAACTAACTCCACAGATATTGCAAACTTTTGAGGACGCTAATACTCAAATTGATAAAATTTTAGCCAAATCTATTGGACAAGACGTGGAACTACAAAGATAACATTTGGCGCGATCAGAAAGAGAAAAAACAAAGCGACGGGTAAAACCACATCGCTTTGCACAATTAACCTAAAATCTCAATCACAGCTTTCAATATTGACGGTGCTTTCGAGTTAGCTGGAATGAATACTCGCTTTTTCCACTGAATAATTTCGGTAAAGCATCCAACAGCCACAAGCCTGTCAGCCAATGACAAAGCATTGACCAATTCAATCCGCCGCTCATTTGCAACCAATGAGCTTCTCAAAGTTACTCCTCCAGGTAACTGTTCTGAATAACGTTCGTTAAGTACCAAAGAAACTAATTCTTCTGAACTTAATAGCTTGTTTTTTAATCCCAATTGTTCAGCGACAGCACGAATATTCTCCGCGCTGATTACACGACCGAGTACTTTCTCTCCATCACTCAATTGCAGTCGAAATACTCGACTATTCTGAATCGGTAGAGTTTTCCAAATCGGTAGAAGTATTCCTGTTACCAAATGAATGTAATCAGTAGTAAACTTAGCCAGTTGGGATACTTCTTTTGACCACGCCGCGACGAACGCCTCTGTTGAAACCTGCTTCCAGGTTGACGACTCCAACTTATCAACTGGGACACGAGTTTCCTTCTGTGGTCGCACCAGCAAAACCCTTGGTACTACTCCACCCTCCGAGTCGAAAATACTGTGAGTAGGAATAGATACTGCGGCTTGACCAGATTTCTCATTAACCAAAAGCTGTCCCTGGTACTTGCTAGCTGAATCCACAGCTTCAAGAGCAGTTTGAATGTTGTTCTTTTGAACACGCTCAATTTTCAAGTAGTTGGTTGTGCTATTTGTTGCAGGGTGTGTATAAACTGCTTCCTGGCTTTCGATGGTAAACCGTTCAGCCCTGAGCGTTTCAACACCAGCCTCAAAGATACCTGCCGCGATCGCTGCTTCGATTTGTTGGCTTAACAATAACTCGAACCTCTCAAAAATGATATTCTGCATCCCAATTCTCAAAGCTAGCAGCCGATTGAGGAATTGACGCAAAGGTGGGAGGTCAATTTTCATTCCGCCCTCATGAGAGGTCAGTGATAATCCGGTCATTTGCTCAAATTTTCCTAAAGGCACTTCGTAAAATCGACCTTGGAATATCTGCTTGAATAACTCATACAGTGCGTACTCTGCGTACTGTGACTCTAGGTTGTCTTGTGCTGAGAATATCCCATTGCCACCCGTCTGCCGTTGACCGCGAGTAAGAGCGCCCAAGCTATCCAGCCTTCGGGCAATGGTTGAGATAAAGCGGCGTTCACCTATAACGTTAGTGGTAACAGGTCTGAACACGGGTGCTGATGCTTGATTTGTCCGGTGTGAGCGCCCCAGACCTTGAATCGCGTTATCTGCCCTCCAACCAGCTTCAAGTAAGTAGTGCGATCGCCGTTTCCGGTTGACGGCGTTCAAATCTGCATGGTAACTTCTGCCTGTGCCGCCAGCGTCACTGAAGATGAGGATTTGTTTGTCACCCTGCATAAAAGCGTTAGTTTCCGCAATATTCGCCCCACTACCCCGTGAATCAACGAACAAACGCCCTGAATCATCTTTCAAAACTCGCTTGCTACGACCTGTGACTTCAGCCACTTGCTTGTGACCAAAATGCCACAGCAATTGTTCTAATGCTCCAGGGATTGGGTCAAGGCTTGCTAATCGGTCAACTAGCGCCGAACGCAAAGCCACAGCTTCTTGTGAGATGATGGGCGAACCATCAGCATCAAAGGCTGGTTCGGAGCGTTCTTCACCATCTGAGGAGGAATGTATCTCATGGAGATGAATCGGAAAAGCGCTCATCAAATAATCCATGACATATTCCCGTGGAGTTAAATCAAGGTTTAAGTCCTTCCACTCATCTACCGGAATCCCATAGAGTCGGCGCTTGAGTAATTCCTCATTAGTCGAAACTATTTGGATTACAACAGCATGACCAAGGGCTAGATCCTGCTCAATGGCTTGAATCAATTTTGGGCATTTCATCCCGGTCAGCAAATGGTTAAAAAATCGTTGTTTGTGGGATTCAAACTGTGACATGGCGGACATTTTAGCCATACGGTTGTATGTTTTCGCGCCGGAGATATTACACGCTTCTAACGCCTTGTATAAGTTATTGTGGATAATTTGAAAAGCTTCTGAGTAACTGTTATAGATTCTTTCTTGGGTAGGAGTTAAATCAATTTCCAATGTGTGATATTCAACACCTTCAAAACTGAGACTCCGCGAAAGATACAGACCTAGCGCCTTCAAATCCCGAGCAACGACTTCCATCGCGGCGATACCACCGCCCTCTATGGATTCCACAAAATCCTCACGGGAGGTAAACGGGAAATCTCCAGTCTGCCAAAGTCCCAGACGATTTGCGTAGGAGAGGTTGGATACCTTTGTCGCTCCAGTTGCTGATACGTAGATAACCCGTGCCTGCGGTAATGCGTTTTGCAACCTCAGCCCAACAATGCCTTGCTGGGATGCTGCAACCATACCGAGTTTACCTTCTTGTGCCATTGCGTTACCCATTGCGTGGCATTCGTCAAAGGCGATCGCTCCCTCAAAATCAATGCCAGCCCACTCAACAATTTGCTTAAGCCGACTTTTACCATTCTTTTGAGAACGTAGAGTTGAGTACGTACAGAATAGAATGCCTTGGGTGAAAGGGATGAGGTCGCCAAGTTTGATGTTGCTCAGGTCGATAATGTCTTTTTCAGCACCTCCTAAAGCACACCAGTCTCTACGAGCATCTTCAATTAAGGCGGAACTTTTAGATACCCAAATTGCTTTTCGCCGCCCCTGACACCAGTTGTCGAGGATGATTCCCGCACATTGTCTACCCTTACCGGCACCCGTCCCATCGCCAAGAAACCAGCCACGCCGAAATCTAACAGCGTTTTCTGAGCTAGTTGCTGCTACAGTCACATTATCCCAAGAATCATCCACAATATAAGACCCAGACAGAAATTCACAGTGCGCCTGACCTGCGTAAATCACGCTTTCAAGTTGTGCCTCTGACAACAAGGCTTGTGTGATAATGTTGCTGGGAAGATGCGGTTTATAAGTTGGTGCTGGTGGCGAAACAAGTGCTAGGGCTGCACTCTCACAAAGCAGCGAGGGATGAGGTAAAGCATCTTTAATTCGGATTCGTTGTGGGCGATAGGTTTCATATAAAGTATCTTTGAGTCCTTCTGTAGCAGACCACTCAACGACTTCGTATTCCAGAATAACTACATCTGGAATTGAAGAAAGTGTTTCTGCTTGAGTTACCACAGAGCGTTTTGGCAATTGAACGACTTTTGCCTTCGCCACAGCAGCTTTGACATCTGAGCCTTCCCACGGAGATCGCTGTGGCAACTGCTGAACCAGTGCCAGTATTTCAGGCAGATTTAAAGTTTCAGTAATGCAAGGAATTTCGCCGGGATTATCAGCCGGGACTTTATCAATGACAGTAATCCGGGTTTCCATCGTTGTCCCATGCAAGGCATAAGCTTTCCCAATGACCCCCACTGAAAGCACAATTCGCGCTTTTTCTTGCCACTTAAGGAAAGTCTCTAGCCAGCTTGGGTTAGCCGGAGAGAACCAATTGGCTGTGATTGTTACCAGCCGCCCACCGTTGCATAACCTTTGCAATGCCGAGTTGATGTGGTTCTTTGTTGCGTCGGGATTGCGATCGCTGATCTTGGGAGATGATGAAAAGGGTGGATTCATCAAAACAACCGAAGGCTGAGTCTTACCAGCTAAATAATCGTTAATCTGCTCGGCATTCACAGAGAATAGTGGTGTGCTAGGGAACAATCGCCGTAGAATCTTTGCTCTGTCGTCGGCTAGTTCGTTGAGCATAAGACTTGCACCTTGAAGTTTGGCGAACTGGGCTAAAATCCCAGTACCAGCAGATGGTTCAAGAATCAGGTCGTTGTTTGTGATTTGTCCTGCCAATGCTACTAGGTACGCTAGGGGTAGCGGAGTCGAGAACTGCTGAAGTTTTAGTTGCTCCTCGCTGCGGCGGGTATGTGTGGGGCAGAGTAACTCAAGCCGTCGCATTTCTTCTAAGGGATTATCAGATAATCCTTGTTGCCGCAGATAGAGAATTAATGCAACCTCAACAGCTTCGTAAGCATCTTTCCACTGCCACGCCCCTGATGCCGCAGTTCCGTTAAAATAACGATTCATCTGCGATTGGATTGCTCTGTTTGCCAAAGGTTGATTCTTAATCAATAATTTGGCAAGTTCATGTCCGGCGCTGACAATGGATTGCCCGTAGTCTAAAACTGTTTGCACATCAAACAGTGAGCCTTGGATTGCATTAACCATGACTGTATATATGGAGTATTGATTTCACAAAAACTTGGCGTAGCCGATACTGCACAGTCAGATTCGTACAGTGATCGCGTTTTCAGAATAGCGATCGCTCGTTTAATTAAGCCGACTGCTTGCGTGGTCTTGCGGGTTTTCGTGGAGCTTTGGTAGATGTAGCCTTTGCAGTAGTGCCAATAGTTTTGGTAGTTTTGGTAGACTTGGGCTTGGCGGTTTTAGCCTTAGATTTCGGTTGTACTTTTGCGGCTGGTGGTAGCAGTCTTAATGAGGGGAATGGGAGTACAACTGGCTGAGTTTCGGTAGAACTGTTGTGAGACTCTAATTCTAATGTCCAGGGATCAGAAATTTCCTCAAACTCTGATGTAACGAAGGGAATTTGTTGAGGTTCGACTTCTACTTGTTCAGTGTTAGATAGTGGCTCAAATTGAGTTGCTGTTATTGCGGATTCAGAACCGGAATTGAATTGTGCAATTGCAATAGATGGTAATGGCACAACATAAAGTCTGTCAATAAAATCGAAAATCATCAGAGCAACAAAGCTCATCACAATAACTTCAATAGCTTGGGTAAGCAGAGATTGAATATCCATTGTATTTCTCCAAAATCTTTAATGTTCACAAAGGTCACGCGAAGCGCTAACAGTCTCGTAATCAAGTAACAGACGCATACAAGAAGTTTTAAAAAGGAATATGAATTTCTTCATCCTCAAAGAAATTCATCGAGAGACTAAGGTTTGAAGGGCTACTTAAGTCTCGGACTATTTTGTAATTAGCTTCATGCCAAGAAGTATCACTTAAATGTTTTATTTAGCCATTCTTCTAAGTGACTTTGCAGTTCGGAATTATTCGCAATCAACTCTTTTTCTTCAATTGTCCAAACTCTTTGAATCGTGTCAGAAACAGCTTCAAAAATGGAGTCTTCCAATTGTTTCGGATTCATTTGGATCTATTAGTTCAATAACTTTCACTCTCTTTCTCGCAAAGCGATTGCCCAGAAACTTGTGTAAAATATGCTAAACACACGGGTACAACTTGAGCCAATGCTCGATTACGTTAGTGCAGCAATGGCATTTTATATCACAATGCTTCCAGTGCAGGAGTGGATATTGGAATTCCGCCTGGGTTATCTCGGTCGCTACTGGAGTTTGATAAGTGTTGCTGGCTTATTAATCGGGTTTTTGCTCTGTGCGCTGATATTTGTGCCACTGATCATTAATATGACGCTAGATCCATTTAGATATCCAGATCATTTGGTTATGAGTGCGATCGCTGCGGTGATTTTTGGTGCAATACTCTGGCTAGGACAGTGGCTGGTACTGCGACAGACTGAGATCACACCCAGGATTTTCGCTCTTATCAACACAGTAGTTGGAATTTTTGTCTATTCTTTGCTGGTGTGGCTGAATCAAAAAAGTTTGGAGTGGAGTGGTGGCCCTATCCGAGGCTGGAAAACTGGACTCATTTTTCTAGTCGGTGGTACAGTTACTGGAGCCGCAACGGGCAAAGCTTTAGATTTCTACTGTTGGCGAATCGAGCAGCGATTAATCAGAATTGAGAAAGAAAGGGTAGATCAAGAAACCCAAGAACGAGAAAGGCTGGAGAGAGAAAAGTTTGAAAAGGAAAAGTTAGAGCAAGAAATCCTAGAAGCAGAGATGGCAGAGCGGAAAAGAATACAGAGGGAAGCGGCTCAAGAAGAAGAACGTTTGTGGTACGAACAACACGGGAAAGACTATGCAGATTACGCAGATTATGAAGAGGAAGATGAAGAGGATGAAGGTGAGGAAGATTGAAGAATACTTTAGAAGTAAGAATGGGCTACATTGCGATCTCGGTATTCTTGCTTTTGGCGAAAATATGAGCAATCCTTTATTTTTTGTATAAGTAATTCTGTGATAGTTATCGGTGCAGAATGTGGGTTATTAATTCTGTCCTCTCCCAATTATTTCAATCAACCTTAAATTGATCGCTTCTAAGCTGTTTAAAGCTGCGTTAGTAGTGCGTTGATGCCCTATAAAATCACGTCTATGTTCTGACAAAGTACGTTGATGTTCTGCAAAACTACGCTGAAATTCGTTGAAATTAGCTTGCATGAGTTGCTGATTTTCTTGTAGTTGTAAAACCACATCATCAAACACAGCACTCCGAGCTAAAACACGATTTATATCACTAGTTAATTCCTGCACAGTAGCGTTTGTTTCTCTTACCGCTTCCTGGGTAGCTCGTATTTCTTGCTGCGTTTGTCGCATCTGTTCTTGTGTTTGCAATTGACTACGGGTAAGTTCTGCTAGTAGCGCTCTCATCTCATCGTTACTGTTGTTTGTGTCGGTCATATAGGAATCCGGTTTGATTACTGAAATTATTTGCGTAGGCTGGGAGTGGGGAGTAGGGAGTGGGGAGTAGGAAAAAAGACTTTTTGAGTGTACGGAGTTTTTTCAAAAATCAAATATGAGTCCTATAGTTTCCACTTACTTTTTGATTATTAATATTATTTAGTATAATTCGTTAATCAAATTTTCTTATCTGGAATTTTTGGCGTTCAGTTTTAATAATTAAGACTCTTTCAGATTATTTAGTCTGATTAATCCCTCAATTCTATTTTTCAGAATGTTTAATTCGGTTTGGGAAGTATCGCATTCCTTATCAATACCCAAACCAAGAAAACATCTCAGGGCTTTATTAATTATGTCTGATTCAGATATATCTAACTCGGTTGCCTTATCTTTTAAAGCCTTGATGATATCATCAGAGGTTCTAAAAGTTTTAGGTTGCAATGCCATTTGAAAAAAAATCTTTATAGTTACTACTTGGCACTGTAACACAAAAGCGAATACATTCGTAAGCGCTAAATTAATTACTCAATTGCTCCCGCTCCCAAGAGTCCCAACATCACACCATCCACTCCGTCCACTGGGGCGCATCTGTCACCAGTTGAGCAAATTTTTGAGGGTAAGTATCCTCAATGACTCCGATTTTAACGATGACTGGGGGTGGGAGGTCGAACTCGACCGCGCTCCCGAATGGAAGGACAAAAGACTAATATTTACAAGTGACTTAAACTGTAATAGTTAGAGTTTTTTCGATTTGTAATAGTTTAAAGATAAGTATCGTATTTTACACAAACATAAATAGACATCGTATGATTTTTGTAGGTGAAAAGTAGAGTTTTTGAGGAGGATAATGTAATGCGCTTACCGACTCGACAGCAAAGACACCAACAATTAATAGAGCAATACGTCATATCGCGCCGTACTATGCTCGCGCTGTTAGGTTTAGCCTGTACCCCTGGTTTGGAAAACTTAATCCGAAGCGATACTCAACCTTCAAAGCCAAGCCCTCCTGGTAATGGGCAGATCCCGACTTTACCGCAGTATGATCAACTGACGACTCAGCAAGAGCGTCAACAGCAGTTAGAACAAACACGTCAACAATATCAGATCGCATTGCGGCTACCGACTGCTGTTCGTGTGGCAACTTTACCTGCTCAAGAGGTTTTTTCTGAAGGATATAACAAGAATCGTGCAAGTTTATCAGAAAAAATAGCAGCAAATCAACAAGCATTTTTCAAGAATCCACAGTCATTTCTCAGACTGGAAGACTATGCTGCGGTTTTTCCAGTATTGCCTTTACCAGATATTGCCAAGATATTCCGAAGTGATGCCAAATTCACGCAACAGAGGCAATCTGGCCCCAATCCAATGGAATTAACCAACGTCTTGGCACTGAATTATAGCCTGACTCAAAAACTCTCAGTAACGGATGAGATTTTTCAAACTGTGCTCAGAAGGGGAGAAAGAAGAGGGTACGTTAGGGAAACTCTTAAAAGTGCCATTCAAAATGGCAATCTCTTTGTTGCCGATTATGCGTTACTTGATAGTGACACTGTTACCCCAAAAGAAAATCGATTTCTCACCGCCCCAATCGCACTCTATTATGCTGATGGCAACCGTAGGGATTCGCGTTTAATCCCTATCGCCATCCAACTAGGACAAGTGCCTGGAATAAGTCTGCTTTTGACACCGATGGATGGAGTGGACTGGACTTTGGCGAAACTGATCGCTCAGATGGCTGATTTTTATGTGCATGAGTTAGTACGTCACTTAGGGCAGACCCATCTTGTTTTAGAACCAATTGCTTTGGCTACTGTTCGTGAACTAGCCGCTCGGCATCCTGTGAATGTGCTACTAAAACCCCATTTTGAGTTCACAATGGCAATCAATGCTTTGGCAGATCAAGTACTGATTAATCCTGGGGGATTTGTGGATATCATTTGGGGAGGTACGCTGGAAAGCTCACTGAAACTGGCCAATCAAGGTGTAAGCCAAGTTTTTCACAACTTTAGTGACTTTGCACTGCCAACGAATCTACGCCAGCGTGGTGTGGATGAGCGTTCTGTATTACGAGATTTTCCCTATCGTGATGACGGATTGCTAGTTTGGAAAGCTTTAGAAGAATATGTTAGTCAATATGTGGGAATTTATTATAAATCTAACCGAGATGTGCGGGAAGATTTTGAACTGCAAAATTGGATAAAAGCTTTACAAAAGCCCATTAGTGAACAAGGTTTTGGTGTTGTTTCTCTGCCACGCTATTTAACCAAGCGCGATCAGTTGATTGATTTACTAACACAAATAATTTTTACTGCCGGGCCACAGCACTCAGCTATTGGTTGGATTCAATACCAATACATGGCTTTTATTCCTAATATGCCTGGAGCAATTTATCAGCCTATTCCCACAAGTAAAGGAATCATACGGGAAGAGAACTTAACTAGTTTCCTCCCTGGTGTTCAGACAACTTTTGCTCAGACCAACCTCATGGCATCAGTTGGTACTAAGCAAGATCCCAAAGCATTTACAGATTTTGGCGTTAATAATTTTCAAGATTGGCGAGCTATTAATGTTCTTAAAGGCTTGCAAGACCGTCTCCAAGGTTTAGAAACAGTTATCGAACAACGCAATAAACGTCGAATTGAATGTTACTCGGCTTTTCTGCCCTCTCGGATGGCTAACAGTACAAGTGGTTAACTTGGCATCATGTTTTGTCAGAAACTCCCACCCCAGCGTCAAATAGTAGTGCATCCGCAGTTGAGGATACCAGCCGTCGTCATCTTTCTCGACAAGCTCAGGCGTAACATCAACTTCGTAGCGACGGGACAATTCCGCCTTGCGCTGCTGATGTCGTTCGGTTTTTGTTTTCGCCCGTTTGTCTTGCAACTTCTTGAGTTCAACGCCAGAGAGTTCATCAGAAGAAGCGATCGCCTGACATTCCGCAGCGTACAATTCAACAGATGCCGCTTTAACCGACTCGATTACAGCCTCACTTTCATCATCATCAACATCCGAGGCATCAATAATGGTGTAACCATCTTCGACCAAACCCGCAAGCACAGATTCTCTATAGCGCCGCATCTCCACGTTAATCACAGAGCCACGTTTCCCCCATGTCTGTAGGGATTCGGGCTGAAAATTCTGGTCAACATAGCTGTAATCGTCATTGTCCGCCGCCGACAACAGCACAATGTTCGCTTGTGTTGCAACGTGTTGGCTCCTCAACAATCCTCCGATGGATGTGGAGCCATTGCCCACAACCGACATCCCCCATTCTCTCACCCAAATGTGGCGGTCAACTGTTTCCCTAACCCGTGCCAACATTTGCCGCACGGAGTTAACCGGCTGCACTCCCTGGAAAATCCCCCAAACACCATCAAAATGCCCTCGAATGTCGATGCTGACTCCAGTTTCAAGACTTGGGGAAGCGATAACCAAATCATACTGAGTCAGAATCTCGTTCAAGTGAGCGATACAGCCAAACGCCGCATGAGAGGGGTCAGCAACAGATTCGCTGTCTATTCGCAGGATTCGTAATTCTGGGTATTTGCGACGAAAACGCTCTTCAAGTGCTTGGGTTCCCCACTTAGACTTAGCCTTTTGAGCAGAACAGCACAATAGATGATGTCCAATTTTAGCAATGGCTTTGTCCAGTGCTGCGATAAGATTCTTCGGGTTACTGCCAGAGTAGTTGTAACAGTTTCCGGCTACGTGCCGATAATTGTTGACGATAACGAAGGGATTAACTCGATATTCACCAGCGAGTGATAAAACATACTTCACATCTGTGTCAGAAACATCGGCACTAGACAGATAAATTTTTCCCTGACTGCTGCACAAAACATTCTGTACCAGTTGTTTGAGGTTTTTTAGAACGGACACCCGACGTTTTTGCACTTCCGTACCAGAGTTGAGCAAATGCCAGAATACTTGGTCGCACTCGTCAATAATTATGACATCATTCGCCCAGTCATTGGGGTTGAATCGCGCCTGACTTTCTTGATGTAGTGAATCAACACACACCCCATATCCCAACAATGTGCCTGTTTCATTTGTGCGGACTTCGGTAACATAGTTAACACCAAAGCGATTACACAGTGCCTCCCCTAATTGGATGCGATGGGTGATAATTAATACCCGTCTCTCTTGGTCGTGTGCTTTCGCCACCTCCGTTGCAAGCCATTCGGTTTTACCAGTACCTTTGGGAGCCTTGAGGATAATCAGTTTTTCACCTTGGGGTACGAGAAGCTGGCCCAAGAATCTTTGATTGAGTGCGTAGGCGTAGCCCGTCGCAGACATCGCTGGCGGGTAAGTCAGTAGAGTAAACAGCTTAATCTCCCACAACTCCAGTGCAACGGCAGTGTTGTAGAGTGCATCAAATGCCGGTTGACCCTTGGCGACGATAAAATCATCAACCCCTTTCTCTGCCCCTAGCGGTAAATCAATCACTCGCAGCGAACAGCCCTCATTTACCAGCAACCGTCCCATACGACTGATAGCGGTTCTGACCCGTTGTACAGTTTCAGGTTTGTTGTCCTGGTCGAAGCAAATGTTAACCTGTCTCCCTTGTGTTGCAAAATGTTTCAAGTCGGGAATCAGAGAGGGCTTACCAATAGCGTTACCGTACTCATCATGGGGTGTGCGGTATCCTGCGTTAACACCGGGGATAGCGATCGCAGCATAACCGGCAGTTAGTAACGCCCCCGCTTTTTTGACCCCTTCGACAATTGTGACAGGGACATTATTCTTCCAAACCCAATACCAGAAACCGCCAGGGTGTTGCAAGTCAGATTCTGTGATGGGGATACCAGAGCGATTTGAGACTTTTACCCAAATGCGATTCGGGACTAAAAGGAAGAAGGCGCGCGTCTCTTCTCTGTATGGGTGTTCGTATTTGATGAACTTGTGGATCTTCTGGCGGTCGCGTCTAGGGTGGTCGGGTTTGAAACAGCCCCACATCATTGAGACGTAGTTGTTGAGGGGGTCAACGCCACTGCACCACCAGCCGCCGAGTTCAATGTGCTGGTACTTTTTCAAATCGCGATCGCGCAATCGTCCATCGTTGCGGCGGGAGATTTTAGGACTGTAAAGCAGATATTCGTAGGGCAAAGTCCCAGACAGCGATTGCACATTCAAGTAAAAGATTTCTTCGTCAACTCCACTGTTGAGCCATTCCTGTAAATGTGTTGCAAGAGAATCAGTTTGGAAATTCATATCCCCTCCAATATTTTTAAGCAAAGCAAAGCTTGGGGTATTGAGCTATACCGCCTTTGCTGTTAGTTACGCAGCTACGGGTTAAAAAACCGTCGTTTTCAGTTCAGCAATCAACAGGACTTGTATTGGTAGTTGTTTTTTCGTCCTGTTGACTGCTTTTTGAGCGGACTAAATAGTACAAACAAACTAATAAGCTGTCATTCTACATGATCTGGCCCAAGCCAGAATCATCTCCTTTCCCCGGTGTGCGGTCGGAAGGTAAGATTAATACGTGTGCTAACAACTTTGTTGGTTTTGGGAACCTGATGCAGATGAGTAGACTGACAGCCAGGATGCATCACAAGTAAACTCCCGTGTTCGAGCCAGAAGTCAGTAGGTTTGCCATTTCTCGGTTTGATTTGAAACTTGCGGCATGACCCCAGGCTGACTGATGCGATGGCAGGGTTAGATCCCATTGATGCTTCGTTGTCTGTGTGCCAGCCGATGCTGTCCTGTCCACTGCTCAACAGCTTTGAGTCTCGCCAAGATTTGAGTTTGTTGCTGTTGTTGCTCCAGTAAATATTGTTCTTGCTGTGCCATCTGTTGTGCTAGAGCAGCGAGTAACTGTATTTGTGTCATTGCTGTTTCGGAAGGATTGGCGGGTTTAGTCCAGCCCAATTTGTCCTGAATCCATGCCCGAATGCCGATGGTGTTGAATGAACGGCATACCAATCTGGCTTGCTTAGTGCAGTATCGCCCAGCTTCGTAAGCGTAGTACTCTAGGATGATTGCGATCGCAACATCTGGGATACCATTAGTTCTCCATTCGTTCAGGTCGATTGCTTTAAACCCTTGCAGCATAAGCTCTTTAGCTAGTTTTGAAGGTACTAGGTCGGCGCTTGATTTTAAAGCTTTCCTGATAGATTCGTCATCAACTCCAGCTAGTCGTGCAGTGGCTTTGATACTGGCTTTACCATGACCATTGGAGTCTACTTCAATCTCTTGAGATATTTGTTCGATAATTTCGGCGATTTCAATTTGTGACATAACTTTAATTGGGTGATAATTTTTGTTGTGTGATTAGAGAGAATTAAACATTTACCCGCAGCAAACTTTTTTCACCAACCAGTGAGAAACGATTCGATATAGTCGGTGTCTTAATTAACGTTGGCGACATCAATTCAACAAGGTAAAACCAAGAATTATGCACCAGCGCAATCCCTAAAATCAGCCGTTGCTTTGTTCCCTTGTCGTGAGAACAGAGGATCACTCTTTCACCCAGAACAAAAGCAGGTTTTTGCACAGTGATGATTTCTAACTCTCCAGTCCCAATGATTTGGTTTTGTGTGGCATGGAGGATTTCTTTTCCGCAATCAATTGAATAAATCCAACATTCGTGTTTCCATTGCATACCGCAACAGTAGCCGAACGTTCTCGTGGTTCGTAAGAAAACTCTCTCCAGTAAATTAACTGCAACAGATGGGATTGTTTGTCCCCAAGGTGGGGAGAGATACCAGCTTGTTTGAAGTGCGTTAATGTGGTCAATCATGGTTTTCTCCCAACAGTATTGAAGATTGTTCTTTAACAATCCGAGCGCTAATAGATTCAAAGTCCACTTGAAAAATGTTCATCTCAGTCTGCATTTCTCCAGTGTTGTAGCAATCTACGATGTGCTGTTTGATTGCGGATTGATTCAGCCCGTCAGGGATATTGATGTGCGCTTCGCTGGTGATTTTTTCAACCACTGTAACGATGACTCTCATGGTTAATTCCTATCTAATTAATTGAGGATTCAGAAGTCAGAATAATTCTGAATCCTGTATGCTGATTTACACTGCTCCAGTCTTTGCTGCTTGCACCTGTTGCATCCATGCGTTAATTGCTGTTAATTCATCCGCACCACTAGCAACCGCATCAATAACTAGCTTTTGATACAAAGATTCAGCTTCATTGGGATATTCACACTTGTCTGCTGCCCAAGCCAAACACATACTTTTGATTAGTTCATTAATCTGACTAATATCAAGTAAACTTGGACGGTCAACGTGTTGAAATTCCAACCACTCTTTGACCAAATCAAGTGGATAATTAAGCAAAGTACGGATATTTTTAACTCGCAAATCTTGAGGATGTAATGCTTGAGGAACTACACTAAGTTTCGGCGGAGCCAGTGGTGGTTCTGAAACGGAGCTTGAAGTTCCACCTAAAAGACATTGAATATCACGGATGAGAGTTGCCCAATCCAAATCTCTACTCCATTCCCTGTAAATCTTGGTTTTGGTTGCAGCATCGTAAAGATTACAGAAAACCGTGTTTTCGTCGCCAGCATTTGCAACAATAATCAGTGGCTTATCAAAATCTTGAACTAATGACGCAGCGAGAAGAAAGCTTTTAGCGAAGTTGGTTTCAACACCAGTTCTTATGATGTAAAGTTCATCAGCACTGATAACAATATCCAGCTTCAAGTTATCTTTGCCTTTGAATTCCTTAGTTGTCAATCGCAGTTCTGACACATACCCAGTTAACCCCCTTTGGGGAACTGGAATTTTCTTATCCTGGCTGATATTGAACTTGTACCAAATGTAAGATTCTCCGTCTACTTCCCCCTGATTGACATATAAATAAATGGGGTCGGGAGGATTGCATAAACCTAGTTTGATTTCAGTAACCATGTTTTACCTCTGCAAGTTGTGTTTTGTTATTGCCTTGCCAGTGTTTAAAAAAGTCGTGTAGCTCTTCAAAATTGGTGATAGCTGTCTCCCATAAGTAAGGAAACAATTTGCTTTCAACGTCTGTTTGGAGTTGTGAACAGATTATTAATCTGTCTTGTTGAGGCATGAGGACTATGCTGTATCTGCGGCGTTGGCTTTTATAACCGGAGTATTGATTGCGCTGGACAAATTCGTAATCATCGTATTCATCCATGTAATCTCTAGCTAGGGAATACAAATCAGCTGATGGTGTTAATACTCTAATTTCAGTAGAGAGAATAACAGGCTGACCATCAACAACTTCAACGATTTGGTTAATTTCAAATTTCATCAGCTTTAGTAACAGAATAAAGTGCAATTAACTGAAGTAATCTTCAGCAATCTCTAGTAAAAAGCCGTATCCAGTGTTCTGTACTTGAACTAGTTTTTTATCGAGTAGATATTGGATGATAGTTTCCGAAAACTGAATGCGATGTAATGGAGCAGAACCGCCACTCCGACTTAGAGAGTGCAGTAATCTAGCAGAAGTACGTTCCACATAGTTGTCAACCGTCTTAATCATTGCTTGCACCTCCAGCGATGGCTGCTAACTGTTGTTGCCGAATTGCTATTTGCTGTTGATAAAACTCAATCTCTGCGCGTATCTGTGAGAATAATTCTTCTGGGGTAAGCGGCTGAATTTGATTCTCTTGCAAGTATGAAATTTCGTCAGAATTCTTATTAGGCATTAGCACATAACGCCAACCCTCATCAAATTGTTCAGCCAGTTCTGTACCAGAGGGATAGTAATAAAGCCCCAAGATTATGCCCTGTTGTGTGCGCTGCTCTAAATCAAAGCGAGGGTAGCCCCAGTGTTGGGGAATGGATATTGTAGGTTGCATTGTTGTGATAAGTAAATGAAGGGATGGATTAGGGCGATCGCTCCCGTCGTAGATGAAAGTGCGATCGCCCTTGTGTGTGATTACGCCGTGACTAACTCCAAGTGCGGCTCATATTCCCGTAACCGTTCCCAGTCCTTAGAGGTCAATTCGTCAACTGGGTGGTCTAACAATTGCTCACATTCGGTTGCTTCAGCAGATAGCATCTGCTGTAGTTCCTCAGTGGGCGATATTGCAAGTATTCGTCAGATGCTTCAGTAGCCAACGATGTATCTACCATCAACAGCGAACGCACAGCATCCAACACAGAGTTAGAATACTGCTGCTGACCTTGTGAACCTAGAATCACCCACCAGTTACTATTAGTGCAGCCAACTTGACCCAGCTTCACACCGTTGTGGTAAATCCCATCGTCAAGAATTTCAAAGCCGTAATTCTGGCACTCGTTGAAAATATGCGCCATGATTCGGTTTTCGGAGATGCAGGGTGTTTCTGGTTGAGTGGGGGCTGTTTCGTTAAGTGTGCTGTCTTGGTGATGCCATTGGATGAAGCGATGGCATCTAGCCCAAGTGTTAGCGCGGAATTTCTCTACACTCTCCACCATGACTACCCAAGGCTGCGTTAGGTTATCGTCGTGGCTGATGCTGGCTATGAGTTGACTACCAGCGTAATATTCGTGATGGTCAAACGAGATTTCGACTATTGTGAGGGGTTCGGGAGCTATGGCTTGGGCTTGATCTGCGATATAGTTGTCGAGTTCAGCTTGGGCGAGGGCTTGGTTGTCGGGGGCAGCAGGGGCGAGTTTCTGAATCTTGCTGACTTGGTAATCAGCGATCGCAGTAATCCAAGAATCTTTACAGCGTTTGTCGTTTACTTCGACTGTGCAGGCGATTTCGCTGTAGATTTGCTTGAGCCGGGCAATCGATTTTAGTTGCAGCTGTTGTTGGCTATAAGTCGGATATGTCATGATTGTTAAACTCCTTGAAATTAGGATTAGAGAAGCGCTCTAGATTGGTAGTCGGGGGCGCTTTCTCTACATCTTTATAGTACACTACTAGTTTACAGTGTGTCAACTGTTAGTTAGTAGTGTATAGTAAAACTAATAGTTAACGCTTTACTCTAAGGAGGTGGTAGTGTGATTAGTGCAAAAATGCGAATAAGACAAGTCAAGGAAGTTGAAATTGAGGGGCTAGGGGAGCGGATTAAGCAAGCTCGATTAGATTCGAGTAAGTCTCTAGAGCAAATATGTGATGAAGTTGGTTTGTCGCGCACTTACTGGTACGACATCGAAAAGGAAACTCTTAAAGGGGCGCTTTCAATTGAAAACCTTCGCAAAATCGAAGAAGTTTTGGGAGTTTCCTTTGGTGTAAATCTGGAGGAAGATTGTGATATTTAATCATGCTACTGTCAATCCACAGGTTTTGTTGGTGAGTACTTTGGGAGAGATTATCGCAACTAACTATCACACTTTGAGTAAATGCCACTGAACTGAAAGAGGTGGAAACATGAATAAACTACCACCTAAGCGCAAAAAAGCCACCTCTGTTACATCCAGGGACTCAGAGCCATCCGCTAGTTCTGCTGAGGATACCTTTGATCCAGAAAATCCTGCTACAGCAACGATTACGGTTACTGCTGCTGAAGTAGAGGAGTTGTCCGAAACGGAGGAGCGCGATCGCCTTCACTTAGAGCGCCGTGTAGAAAAAGCGTTTTTTGAGGCAGGTAAGGCACTGGCAGAATTGCGCGATCGCCGACTTTACCGTTCGACGCATTCAACGTTTGAAGAGTATTGCAAGGATAGGTTTGGGTTTGAGCGTCGTCATCCTTACAGATTAATTGAAGCTGCTGGAGTTGTAGATAATTTAATCAAAATGTGTCCAAATTGGACACAAAATCAAATTGAAGATGATCCTGCGACAGTCTACTCCGATCAGCGACAAATCTTGCCTACCAGCGAGGGGCAAGTTCGACCAATGACAAAGCTCAAACCCGAAGAACAGCAAGAAGTGTGGCAACGGGCGGTAGAAGTTGCTGGCGGGAAAGTTCCCACTGGTAGAATCGTGAAAGATGTGGTGCAACGCATAATGGAACGCACCCAAGTACCGAACACTTACCACTTGGGCGAAGTGTGCCAAATCCTTGCCAAAGACAACCCGGAACTGAGGGGCAAGGGTGGGTGTTGGGGGATTGTCAGCGCAGTAAATGAGTTTAGTTGCACTGTGAGAATGTGGGATGGTGAGTACACTGTTGGGCTGAAGCACCTCAAATCTTACAATTACTTATCTGCCGAGTGTGAGCAGATGCGGGAGATATGCGATCGCATTAGTCGGGTGTATTCCGATTCGCTGGAGGAGACAGTCAAAAGTCTGTTGCAGTTGTTAGGTAAGGTGAATCGGGCTTATTTAACAGCTGTCGAAGAGAAATTGTTGAATGTACTAGAGTCTGAATATAGGAGAGATATAACACCCTAAACAATTTTGGCAATTTGGCATTCAATGTTTTCGGGTTGCAGTTTCAATAGGGTTAGCAACACAACGGGACAGTGAAGAAGTTGTACGAGGGAAAAGATAAAACTTCCCGCTTCTTAACATCCAACTATGCCAGTTGTTTAATTGAGTGCTGTAGAACCCCTCTACATGATTCATACAGCGCTCAACAGAGTTCAGTAAAGGCTCTACAACTGGCTAGAAATTAACAAAACTCAATAGAATCTCAGAGGATGTAGATAACTGGCATTTCTCTAAGAGCGATGCCTGCGGCGGGCTACGCCTACGCATCAGTAGGTTACGGAAAAACGAAAACTTGGAAGATGTGTGACTTGAAGAAGATTTTGGACACGTTGTCCAGCTTTACCTTCCAAAAAGGGATGTCCAAGTTTACGTTCCAAAAACATCCAAAAAATAGCATAAAGGAAAACTAAACGGCTCAAACTCTATGCCTGTATGCAAAATAAAGGTTTTGGTAATAGCGATGGTTATGGCAGAAAGCGATGCCTTCGGCGGCAAGCTACGCAAAGTTTGTGATAAATTTACTAGTTAAGGAAAAAGTTGGCATTTGAGTACTATTTATCTGAATTTGCCTCCATGTTCTTGTTCCATTTCTGTTATTATGTCCATTTTCTTTTTCCAAACTTGCGTAGCTTGCCGCCGAAGGCATCGCTTGATTAATACCTTAACGAAGTTATAGATATTTCAGCTTCCAACTTGTCCAACTTCTCTTTCCAAAACTTGTCCACAATCTTCTTCAAGTCACAAGATGCCCCAAGTGCTATGTTGAAGTACCTGCGGGAGTTGAAGCGACCGTATTTGACAGCGTTTGAGGAAGAGCTTTTGAATTTTCTTTTTATAAGTGATCATATTCCCTGCCTCAACTGGGGCGTGAGACTACGTTGGGCGGGTACGACGGGAATACTCTGTTACTTCATCAGGGAGTAATGGAATGGGATTACACTTTTTTGCTTTTGCGTATTCAAATATTTGAATACGCAAAAACTTAAATACTAGCCTAATTTGGCACCTGGATGACTATTCTCAACAACAAAGGAAGCAAAGGTGTATACAGGGGCATCTGGACGACTTACAGTTGTAACAATACGCAGGTCAGCCTGCCAACGTTCATAGTTAAGGTTGACTCGGAAGTAGCCTCGGCGATCGCCATCAAAGAACTTAATGTGTGGGTTTTCTGGAATCTTCGGGCCGTAGTAGGGGCCGTAGACATTGGCATCACCATTGCTAGTAATCGAAGGAGTCACAAACTCTGTAGCCACAGTTGGAGAGTTAAAAGCCTTAAAGTCCAGCTTGAGGTCATTGACAAATGTAGAATGCCAATCCCCAGTAATCACCACTGGGTTAGAAATCGGGCGGCTGGCGATGTGGCTTAAAACACGATTACGTGCGAGTGGATACCCATCCCATGAGTCGTTCCAGAAGATTCGCCTGGCCCAATTTTATGATCTAGCTCTGCCATCAGCACTTGTTGAGCAAGTATGTTCCAACGTGCTTGAGAACGATCAAGACCATCCAGCAGCCAGCGCTCCTGCTGAGAACCAAGCATGGTTTTAAATGGATCTAGTGCTGCTGGGCAACGGGGTGTTTCACCGTCACCGCATGGCTGGTCGCTACGGTACTGGCGGCTATCAAGTACGCTAAACTCCGCCAGATTACCAAAAGTCAGCCGACGGTAAATCAGCATATCTGGCCCCTGTGGTAGGGAAAATTCCCGCAGTGGCTGATGCTCATAATAAGCCTGATAAGCAGCAGCACGCCTTTCGAGAAACTTTTTGACCGCGATCGTTGTTTTCCGAAATGTCATCGGTATAGTCATTTTCAACTTCGTGGTCGTCCCAGGTGACTGTAAAGGGAAACAAGGCGTGAGCTTTTTGTAAATCCGGGTCAGTTTTATATAGAGCATATCGAAGGCGGTATTGCTCAAGGGTATTCGTTTCTTTTCTAAACTCTTCAGGTAAAGAAACGTTGCGTACACCACCTGTGGCAGGGATGCCGTATTCGTAAATATAATCACCCAAGTGAAAAACCAAATCTAAATCTTCTTCAGCTAGGCGACGATAAGCAGAATAGAAACCATCCTCCCATTTTTGGCAAGTAACAAAGGCAAAGTTGAGCTGATTCAACCTAGTGCCAATCGCTGGAGCAGTACGGGTACGACCAATGGCACTCTCTTCATTACCCACTTTAAACTGATACCAATACCAACGGTTAGACTCTAAACCACGTACATTCACATGAACAGAATGCGCTAATTCGGGAGTTGCTAATGTCACGCCCCGTAGCACAACTTGTCTCATGTTTTCATCCAAAGCAATTTGCCATCGTACTGGCACATTCACCTGTGGCATACCGCCACCATTTAAGGGATCTGGAGCCAGCCGCGTCCATAGCACTACACTATCTGGTAAAGGATCGCCAGAAGCAACACCCAGGCTGAAGGGATAAGCAGAGAATCTTGACAGTGCAACAACTTTATGAGTCCAAAGACTAGCAATAGCGCTTGCGGTCAATGTGCCGGCACCGAGCAGAAAGCGTCGCCGCTTTGCTGTAGTGGATAGCAAGCCCTGGAAATGTACACGCTCCATAAAAGTCCTTGTTGAGATTTCTACAATAAAAGGGAATAAAAAACCTAAATAATAACCATCTAGTTATTAACAAGATTAATTACCAAATCGGGTTTAATTAGGGCTTAAGAAGTTATTAATATTGCAATAATTTATTCACAATCAGTCTTACGAATACTTGCCTGAAGAATGTGAGCAGATGCAGTCCTTGAGCGATGCCTGCGGCAGGCTATTCGGTGTCGTATTAGTAGGTTGCGGGACAGTGGCAAGCTAGAAGCGCCAGCAGAGGCAGTTTTGAAGTGTTTAGGAGAGTTGAAGCGCTCCTATTTGACCCAGTTTGAAGAAGAGCTTTTGAGTTTCATTGAACAGAAATGCCAAGTTGAGGATTAGTCGAGACGAGCTTTCCTGTTCAAAATACTGCTTCTTCCAAGACATCGGATACCCAAAACAGATACATCAAATAAACCCGGCGCTGTATTCAAATGCTTATCTAGTAAGCTTTTGGGTACATCAAAAGTTGATTGATGTACGACTAAATAGCGGTAGCAATGAGCGAAAAATTTTGCTGTTTTATTTTTCACAAGTCGCTGTTGCAAAACGGGCGGTGTACGATGCCTGCGGTGTTCTCGTTGCCATCGCGGTTGTTGCCCCTAGTGTCAGCCATGCTATATCTACCCCTAGTCGCTACTCACTAGTCGCTACCTTACTAGTCACTGCACCATCGGGGATGGTCAATGTATCTAGCTTTATGAGTGTGCTATTCGAATTTACTTAATTTAGTCTTTCTTTTCTAGCTAATGAATGTCAAATCAATGATACTATCAACTTGGTTATCTCCAGGTATAAATGGTAAAACTGAGGTAATTTCCTCAATCCCCTTTGCTCCTTTAAAAGTCCCAGTGCCATTGACAATTCCAAAATTTAGGACATCAGGACGTTCAGTCTGATTAAATGTACCAAGTGTGTATAATTTACTGCCATCCTCAAATTCAATCGTTTCCTGAATTATCGAAATGATATCGCCGTTTGCTCCCTGTACGTATCGTTCAGTAGCGTTTTTCGTTGCCACGATTTCATCTGTATTAGGGTCGATCAATTTCGTTTCAAACGTCTGGACATCCCCAGCACTAAGTCCTGGTTGTCCTCTATCAATCCTTTGGAAATTATTCGTTACTATTTCCTCTAATTTTAAAGAGGTAATATCTCCAACTAACGGCTCGAAAGAGGTAATGTAACCAAGTAATGCATCATATATAGTTGCAGCCACTACCTTACTCCTCCTATGCTCTCCTACATAAATATTATTAAACTTGAGTTACGATTTGGCGGATATTAAATTGTTTTAATAATTCAATACCTTCGCCAATTTACGAGGGTGAGATGATGATGCTTTAACCATTAACTCCCATTTCTCTGATGCTTGGCAAAAACAATCAGTCCTAAAAATTCCTTTAAGGTTTCCCACAAGGTTTTTTTTCGTATTGACGGCAGGATAAGGGTTTCAGATTTAAAACTACCTTTCCATCAAAACGCTTATGTATGCTTAATTTTGCCAGTTTTGCCGAAATTGATCTAGGCTCTTATTTTGGCAAAGGTATTGTAAAGCGCTATTTATTTAATTCGTAATACTTAGGCTTACCTCGACCCCGCTCGGCACAAATCGGTCAGTACAAGTTCGTAATTTGTAATTTTTGGGTTTCATGCTGCTAACGATCGCAACGACACACTTTCCAGCAACAGAGTTAGGCTATCTGTTACATAAACACCCTGACCGTTGTCAGTCTTTTTCTCTTTCTTTTGGACAGGCGCACGTCTTCTACCCGGAAGCAAATACCCAGCGATGCACAGTAGCGTTGCTGTTGGATGTTGACCCGGTGAAATTGGTGCGGGGACGTAGTGCGAGGCTAGAACAATATGTAAACGATCGCCCTTATGTTGCTTCTTCATTTTTAAGTGTAGCGATCGCTCAAGTATTTAGCACAGCTTTAGCAGGTCGCTGCAAAGAGTTCCCAGAACTAGTAGAAACTCCTATTCCTTTGACAGCGAAACTTTCTGTCTTACCCTGTCGCGGGGGTGAAAATTTTCTGCGGGAACTGTTTGAGCCTTTGGGTTACAGTGTGAGTGCCCAAGGTCACATTTTAGATGAGGAATTCCCTGAATGGGGGCAGAGTCAATACTTTAGCGTCGAACTTCAGCACACTTTGCCCTTAAGCGACTTATTAAGTCACCTCTACGTTTTGATTCCAGTATTGGATGACGATAAACATTACTGGGTAGGCGATGAAGAAATCGAAAAATTACTGCGTCATGGCGAAGGTTGGTTAACTGCACATCCAGCGCGAGAACAAATTACCAAGCGCTACCTAAAACGACAACATCGCTTAACTCGTCTGGCTTTAGCCCAATTAGCAGAGGAAGACAATCCCGATCCCGATAGTGCTGAGGAAAGCCATGCAGAAGAAGAAGCAGCAGTAGAAAAGCCCATTAGTCTGAATCAGCAGAGAATGAATGCGGTGATTGCTGCTTTAAAGCAAAGAGCTGCAAAGCGGGTGATTGATTTAGGCTGTGGTCAGGGAAATCTCTTGAAACTCCTGCTTAAAGATGGTTTTTTCGAGCAAATTACGGGTGTCGATGTTTCCTACAGGGCGCTAGAAGTCGCTCAAGAACGATTAGACCGTCTGCATCTCCCTCGCAATCAATGGGAACGTCTGCAATTATTACAGAGCGCACTCACCTATCAAGATAAACGGCTCAGTGGCTACGATGCGGCGACGGTGATTGAGGTAATTGAGCATCTCGATTTACCGCGTCTGGGGTCATTTGAGCGAGTCTTGTTTGAGTTTACCCAGCCCAAAACCGTGGTGGTGACAACGCCCAATATTGAGTACAACGTCAAATTTGAGAACTTGCCTGCGGGGAAACTACGGCACCAAGACCACCGCTTTGAATGGACGCGCGCAGAGTTTAAAAACTGGGCAAATCGGGTAGCAGAGCGCTTTAGCTATACTGTGGAATTTCAACCTGTAGGCACAGAGGATGCAGAAGTCGGTTCACCCACACAGATGGCAGTGTTTAGCCGTAATTCCTAATTTCATTTTATTTATTTGTTCCTTTGCGCCTTTGGCATCCTTAGCGGTTGGTTAAAAAAATTATGAAAATAACTATTCCTGAACTATCCCTAATTGTCCTTATCGGAGCTTCTGGTTCCGGTAAATCAACTTTTGCCCATAAGCACTTTCAATCCTTCGAGGTACTTTCCTCAGACTTTTGTCGCGGCTTAGTTTCTAATAGCGAAAATAGCCAGTCCGCCACCAAAGATGCCTTTGAGGTGTTGCACTTCATCACTGCCAAGCGGCTAGCAGCAGCTAAACTGACTGTAATTGATGCTACCAACGTGCAGATGGAAGATCGCAAACCTCTGCTGCAAATGGCACGACAATACCATTGCTTTGCGATCGCGATCGTCCTCGACTTACCAGAAGAATTATGCCATGAACGCAACCAACAGAGGAGCGATCGTCAGTTCGGCTCCCATGTAGTGCGGCGGCATAGCCAAATGTTACGACGTTCTCTACGTGGTTTGGAAAAAGAAGGTTTTCGTTATGTCTATACTCTCAACTCTTTAGCAGAAATTGAATCTGTTGAAATCGAACGCCAACCCCTTTGGAACAACCTAAAACACGAACACGGCCCCTTTGATATCATTGGCGACATTCATGGCTGTTACGACGAACTCGAAACATTACTCCAACAATTAGGCTACCAAATCTCTTCATCTCCCCCTGCTCCCCCTGCTCCCCTCTGGGACACTCCTACTTACTACCACCCCCAAGGACGGAAAGTTATTTTTTTGGGGGATTTAGTAGACCGTGGCCCGCGTATCTTAGATACAGTCAAGCTGGTGCAAAACATGGTTATGGCAGGTACAGCTATCTGCGTTCCTGGTAATCATGAAAACAAGCTATTGCGGAAACTACGAGGTAAAAATGTCCGAGTCAATCATGGGTTAGAGCAAACCCTACATGAGATTGAGGCGTTATCCGATGAAGTGCGCGAACCCTTCACCAAAGAACTGCAAAAGTTTCTGGATTCCTTAGTAAGTCACTACCTCCTAGATGACGGACGGTTAGTGGTAGCTCACGCAGGTATGAAACAAGAAATGCAGGGGCGGGGATCTGGTGCGGTGCGCGAGTTTGCTCTGTATGGTGAATCCACTGGCGAGATTGATGAGTTTGGCTTACCTGTTCGCTACAACTGGGCGGGAGAATATCGGGGTGAAGCGATGGTAGTTTACGGGCATACTCCTGTACCAGAAGCAGAATGGCTGAATAACACTATTGATATTGATACAGGCTGCGTCTTTGGCGGCAAACTCACTGCCCTCCGCTATCCAGAAAAAGAATTAGTAAGCATTCCGGCTGCTCGTGTATACTGCGAACCTGTGAAACCTTTGTTACAAAATACAGTTACCCGCACATCTCAACAGGAACTTGATGATGTCCTGCACATTGAGGACGTATTGGGTAAGCGCCTCATCAACACGCGACTTAAGCCCAACATTACCATCCGGGAAGAAAATGCGATCGCAGCTCTAGAAGTGATGAGCCGTTTTGCTGCCAATCCGAAATGGCTGATTTACTTACCCCCCACCATGTCCCCTGTGGAAACATCTTCAATACCGGGATATTTAGAACACCCAGCACAAGCCTTTGCCTACTACCAACGGGAAATCACTGAAGTAGTTTGCGAAGAAAAACACATGGGTTCACGGGCGGTAGTAGTTATTTGTCGGGATTTAGTAGCTGCCGAGAAACGGTTTGGCGTGGTGGATGAAAGTATCGGTATCTGCTACACCCGCACAGGAAGACGCTTCTTTGATAATCCAGCATTGGAGGCGGAACTATTGGCGCGGGTAAATGCTGCCCTTTCCCAAAGCGGCTTTTGGGAGGAGTTTAATACTGATTGGGTGTGTCTAGACTGTGAATTAATGCCTTGGTCAGCCAAAGCACAGGGACTACTGCGTGAACAGTATGCACCTGTGGGAGTGGCATCAAGCCTTGCTCTTAATGATGCTGTTAACTTATTGCAACAAGCAAGCGATCGCAACGTCGAAATCAGCAACCAACTCAGTCATTACCAGCAACGTGCAGAAATGGCGCATCAGTACATCATCGCCTACCGTCGCTACTGCTGGTCTGTTACCGATATTTCTGATCTAAAGCTCGCACCTTTCCACATCCTGGCAACAGAGGGAGCCGCTCACATCGACAAAGACCATCGCTGGCACATGGAGCAAATCGCCAAAATCTGCCAACTAGACCCCGCCTTACTTCTCGCAACTGCCTATAAAGTGATAGATTTGACTGACCCCAGTAGCCAGGCGGAGGGTATTCATTGGTGGGAAGAACTGACTGCTGCGGGTGGTGAAGGTATGGTTGTCAAGCCAATGCAATTCGTAGTCCAAGGTAATCGCGGCATTGTGCAGCCTGCGGTGAAGTGTCGCGGACAAGAATATCTGCGAATTATCTACGGTGTGGAATACTCAGTGCCGGAGAATTTGCAACGTCTACGGCAACGTGGGTTATCTCTCAAGCGTTCTCTAGCAATGCGGGAGTTTGCTCTAGGCGTTGAAGCATTGGAGCGATTTGTCTCTCATACTCCTCTGCGTCGCGTGCATGAATGTGTTTTCGGGATTTTGGCGCTAGAGAGCCAATCTGTTGATCCGCGACTTTAGTTTTTGATTATGAGGCATTGCTGAATATAAAGTATGGTGATTAGGCAGGAACTAATAGATGGAATGGCACTAAGTTAAGCGCAAACCCTTGATATAACTGGTTTTTGGGTGTGGGGTGTAGGGTTGCAGGTATTGGGGAATCAAGAAGATGTTGAATTCCTTGATGCAACTAAAGTTTAATTGTCTAAAACACTACACCCAACACCCTACCCCCAACACCCTGCCCTAGCGAGGTTTCACGTTTTCTTAGTGCCATTCCTAATAGATGCGATCGCCTACGACCCGCCGTAGGCGATCGCCTAAGACTTACAAATGAAACCTGAAACTGTCAAAATTTACCTAAAGTCAGCTTGAAAAGCTCTCAAGGGGACAGTTGAAGGCGCTATCGGCAATCCTCAGTAATTGGAATATCATGGCTTATTGGTCTGCGCTGCGGCATACATTTTATGGTGGCCATCCAGTAAATAGTGAGCTAAACACCAATGCTCAGTAGTCTCAGGATTACCCTGCCAAACGGCTGGCTGCTTAATGTCCAAAACTGCACTCCCTGGCTGTCTAATCAGTATATTTAAGCTTATCGATTAACGATTTTGCTAGGATTCAAGCTTTCAACCCGGATTTCTCACCACATCTCGATTAAGCCTTGTGCAGGTGAGCAGGGGAGCAGGTGAGAGTTCAAATACCAAGTTCTTTCCCCTCTGCCCCTCACCTTGTGAGAAATGCGGGTCAAATCTATTCTTATATACCGATAAGACAGTCAGGGGTATATTGTCAAAAACTAAATTGGAGTTTTAGATGCCGAGTCAAAAGAAAGAGCCAAGCGGATGTGGATGCTCAAATATTCCGATCTCTATAATCCTAATTATCTTAGGAGGTGGTTATTGGTGGTTTAGTCAGAGAGGATATTTAGAAATAAGCAAGTTTTTAGATAATAGTAAGAAGATAAATATACATATTTTTAACCCCACTATAACTAATTCTCCAACTATTACTCCAACTGCTTCTATAGCTCCGTCAGTTCCTGTAAAAATTACTTCAACATCATCTTCTAACAATAATAAAATTTTCCCAAAAGTAATCCTAAAAGAAAAAATCCAATTGCCTCAAACGCCTTGGGAAAAGAAAGTAATGAGAGGAATTTATTTAACTCGCTATCAAGTTACCAATAATGCTGACGAACAAACGATTCGTGAAAGAGTTCGTTACTATCGCTCTCAAGGAATTAATACAATTATTCACGGAGTTTGGGGCAATGGTTGTACGATGTATAATAGTGAAGTTATGCAGCAAAGCTTTGGGTATAAAAGTTGTCCAAACCAGTTTCAAGACCAATGGTTAAATTGGTTAATAGATGAAGCACATAAGCAAGGGATGCAAGTTCATGCTTACTTCGAGAAGGGAATTAAAATAGATAAGAATAGCCCGATTTTGATTTAGCTATTAATCGGAAATGGATTGTTCCAGGAGTGGATAAAACCTACTCTGGAATTGATCATTATGTACTGGATGTGGAAATTCCTGAAGTTGCTAATCTTTTTAAAAATATATTAGTAGAGTTTGTCAAGAAATATCCCAATATTGATGCAGTTCAATGGGATGATTATTTAGGTTATTATGCTGGATTACCTGGGAAATTTGACCGGACTGAAAATTTAACCCGATTTGTGCAACAGATGGTAACTTCTATGAAAAAAGCTAATAAATCGGTGAGTTTTGATATTTGCCATCATAACCCATATTGGGCTAAAAAATATTTTGCGGCTGACTGGGAAAAATGGGGTGTAGATCGTGTATTTATTCAAGCTTATAATGATAGCAATTTTGTTGAAGAATTAAATTACGCTCAAAAATATGCTGGAGTTGCAATTACAGATCGGCAGCTTGGACGTTTAAAAGAATTAGTTGATAACCCAAAAATTAAAAGTATCTTAGTTTTTCCGTTTTCGGGAAACCCAGAAAAAACAGCTTCTAGCTTGAAAAACTCGCTTTGAAGAGTAAGAACCCGTAGGCGCAGCCCCTTAAGTAAACATCGCTAATTAATTTTTCTTATTCTTTCTGTACTGATTGAGCAAGTATTGTGGATTGCTGATATACATCTCTGTATAACCGCACTGACCACAAATATATGCTGTTAATGTCCCAGTGTGAGTTCCTTTAAATATGAGCGCTTTTGGATTTTCGTAAATTTCTACTTGCAGATCCTTTTTAAACTCTTCTGTGTGGGTAACGATACGAACGTTTGGAATTATATTTTCAGAACCACATTTAACACACGCCAAAAGTTCAATTTCTTGTTGATCTGGATACTCGGCTAGCCCTATTGATGTGACTAAGACTGGCTGACCTTTAATGCTAGAAGGAGCAATTTCGTCAACTCCTTGGAATGACTTGTCCTCGATTCCATCGTTTGAGGTACCACAACTCCAGCAGAAAGAGAAAGTCTCTTCATTCTGCTCATGGCACTTGCAACATTTCCACATCTGTATTACCTCTGCAAAAGAGTTGACGTTAGACAAGTTTAAACCAATAACAATTTTACTCACATTAGGCGAAGCAAAAAGGTTAGAAAAATTCTTGATAAGTTGAAAACAGGCAAGTAGTCAGCAGCCAAGGCAATTGACGCTTTTATTGAGGAACTGGGTGCTGTAAAGTCAGAACACAGCCAGCAACTGTAGAATTAGATGTAGCGAGTTAGAATTTTTGTGCTGGCGACTATTAACCAGTCGACTTAATCACACCTTGGTTAACTAAATGTTCAAGCTGAGAATGATGCTGTGTATGCTCCCGTAGCAACTTGAGTTGCTCGTAAGTGAGAATGTGTAACCCAGGACGGACAACATAACCTTGAATAGTAATGCTTTGTGGTTGCTGGCTATCGGTGCGGTTGTAGGAAATTGAAGGCATATTTACAATTACGTAAGTTAGAACTCATTAGTAGAAGAAAGTTTAATTCTTCATTCTTTTACAGCTTCACACAAGTTCCTCTTAAAAGGTGACAATAGGATGAATCAATGCCAAAGTATACAGAAAATTCCTAATAGAAGCGCTCATATTATGCAGGTTCTGTAAAAAAGAGGATCAAAGGATTAGGTTACGATAAATTTATACAATAAGGCTGTTATATTAATAGTCGGCATTGCTAACACTCTATAGATTTGTAATACATGGGAGTCAAACGTTATCGCAATTCCAAAACAACTAATCAACTCGCAAATCAAGTCACCCCAAGTTTTCTTGATTGACCATGAGAATAATAATCGCGGTTTAACTGATACCAATGAAGCATTACAGCTAGCCGAAAGCCTAGAGTTAGACCTAGTATTAGTGTCTGAAGGAAAAGAGGCTCCAGTTGCAAAGATTCTGAATTAAGTAAGTCGGCGTGAAAAAACCAAAGTATGTAAAGATAAGTAAATACGTAGAATGTATCTACCGAGGTGGCTAAGACATGGGCGCTCGTTTAAGGGTATTTTTGACTCGTGAGCAGGATAAAACTCTATTAAATCTAAGAACTACGGATGCACCGCAGAAAGTGAAAGACCGAGCAGAGGTAATCAGGCTGAATGCACATGGTTGGTACGTAGAAAAAATAGCTGCTCATTTTAATTGGACTCCACAAACAGTAAGAGAAATCTTACATAAATGGCAGAAACTAGGTCTAGAAGGGCTTTGGGAATTACCAGGTAGAGGAGGAAAAACCAAGTACTCAGAAGAAGACATAGTTTTTTTGGAAGAATGCCTCAAAAAAGAACCTCGTACATACAACAGTCATCAACTAGCTCAAAAACTATCTAGCGATCGCCAAGTTAAATTGAGTCCCGACAGATTAAGACGGGTACTCAAAAAAAGGGGGTCATTTGGAAAAGAACCAGAAAGAGTCATAAAGGAAAACAAGACCCTGTAATACGGGAAAAAAAGCAAGCGGACTTAGATATGCTGGAATTAGCTGCTGCTGCTGGAGAAATAGACCTAAAGTATTTGGACGAATCCGGGTTTTGTGCATGGAGCGAGCCTAGTTACACTTATTACCAACGAGGTGAGCAAAAACGTTTAGAACAAAGCAAGCGTCGTGGTCGTAGATTAAGCATTATTGGGTTTCTTCAGCCAATAATCAGTTTTATTTACGGTCTGGTGATTGGAGGTGTTGACAGAAAATCTTATATCCAGATGATGGAGCTTGAAGCCCTTGATGCCCAAAAGATAGGGCGCATCAGAGTCATAGTACAGGACAACGGTCCAATACATCGATGTAAACAAGTGCAGCAATTATGGTCAAAGTGGGAACAGATGGGTTTGTACATTTTCTTTTTGCCGAAATATTGTTCGGAAATGAACCCAATTGAATTGGAATGGCAACACCTGAAAAAAGATGAACTAGCAGGAAAAATGTTTGATGACGAGCTAGAACTTGCTTATGCCGTAATTGATGGTGTCCAAGCTAGAGGGGAAAAAGGAAACTACAGTACACAACGTGTTAAATTTAACTTTAACTCCTTTGGTTAAACTTTCGTTACATACTTATAAATTTTCCCGCCGACTTACTTATGGCAAGCTTCAGTATCAAAAGAAAAAGCGTCAGGCACAAAGTGCTAGACCAGTAGTAAAAGAAGTTCGGTTTGGTTTAAATATAGGTGTAGCTGATTATAAGTTACGCATTGAACAAGCAGTTGGGTGGTTGAGTAAAGGTGATTCGGTGAAGTTTGCTGTTCGTTTACGAGGTCGGGAACATCAATATCGTGAGCAAGCTGGAGAACTATTAGATCGGGTTGTGACTGATCTCAACTCTGTAGGAAAAGTTCAATCACTTGATAAGCGTTCACTAATTGCTTTAATCATTCCTGCCTAAATTACTTTTTAAGCATGGCTTGATATTTGGCACTTATTTCAATTATAAAATTAACTTGTGGAATGTACACACCAGCCGCGATTGCTATGTTCAAAATCTGTTCAAAAGTGAGATAATTCAGGGATTAGGCACTAGTCAGAGATGGGAGCTTGTAGATTTATACGAGCGCAGATATGGCGATACACGCAGGTTCGGCTTTAATGTTCGAGCTTGGAACGCTTACGTGAGTCTCTTTGATGGCTCATTGGACGTTCTTGTTGAGCCGCTCCAAATAGTGAAAGCATTGACCTCTTATAACTTTCTTTTTTACGCTATTTTTGGCTATTGGCTAAGTCTTCATTGTGGGATGGCTATCATGTTCCGCAAAGGCATTTAATCAAGCGACACCGGACAGCCCGTCGTAGACATCGCTCAAGCAGAGCATAGTCTATCATCTCCCCAATCGATTCCCTCTCTTATTGCCAAAAGCCCTGCTGATGTGGGCTATTGGAGTGATGAGTAACGTGTTGTTTATTCAAGTTAATCAGGATAATATACCTCGATTAAGAACAGGAAACTTCAAATGAGAATTTTTGTTCCAGGCCGTCTTTGTTTGTTTGGAGAACACACTGACTGGGCAGGAGAATATCGCAGTGTTAATCCTCTTCTCGAAAAGGGCTACACCTTAATTGTTGGTACTAATCAAGGAATTTATGCCAATGTCTTGCCTAATTCTACTGAATTAATTATTCGTGCTTCTCTCAATGATGGCAGGAGTTATGAACCGTTGAGATTACCTATGGAATCTAATACCCTGAAATGCATAGCGGCAAAGGGTGGTTTTTTTAGTTATGCTGCTGGTACAGCATATCAAATTCTGACTCACTATGATGTTGGCGGACTTGAGGTTGATAATTATCTAACCGACTTACCCATCCAAAAGGGATTATCTTCGAGTGCTGCCTTTTGCGTTCTGATTGCGAGGGCTTTTAATCGTCTGTATGGCTTGAAGATGACAATTCGTTCAGAAATGGAGTTTGCCTATCTGGGAGAAAGAACCACTCCTAGCCTTTGTGGTCGTATGGATCAGGCTTGTGCTTATGGAAATCGCCCAATATTGATGATATTTGATGGTGAAAAAATCGACTTACTCGAATTGAAAGTGAGTGAGGATTTGTTTTTTGTGATTGTCGATCTCGGCGGGAGCAAAAACACACAAGAAATACTAAGACGATTGAATCAGTGTTATCCTTTCGCTACTAATTCAATAGAGCAAAATGTCCAAAAATATTTTGGTTCTATTAGCTCTGAAATTACCCAGGCAGCAGTTGAAGCAATACAACTCGGAGATGCCCAACTTCTTGGAGCTTTAATGACAAAAGCCCAAGCGGAATTTGACCGATACGTAGTTCCGGCTTGTCCCGATCAATTAACTGCAAAAAATCTACATCTGCTTCTCGCTCATGAGCCACTTAAGCCTTATATCTTTGGAGGAAAAGGCGTAGGTTCTCAGGGGGATGGCACTGCACAACTGATAGTTAAAAATCAAGAGAGTCAAAGAAAAACTATCGAAATTATTAAGCGTGATTTTCCTCAAATGCAAGCGTTACAGTTAACTATCTCAAGCTAACAACTCCCATGATGGGAGCAAGTTATGCTCAGGGACGAAAGTTGAGTTTCTTTAATACCTCAATGAGTGGAGGATGACTCACCATTCTCCTCAATCATCTTCCAATTACGTATCTGAGGCTGAAGTTCAGTAATTTCAGTCTCAGTTACTGACGGCAAATCACCACTATAAAGAACACAAGTTTTTTGTAGTAAAGCTTCCACTGTTTTTGCTCCTTCACGAGTCACAATTTCAATTAAGTGTGCAGTAAGACATCGTTTATTGTGAAACTGGGCTTAGTCATCTTCATCCATTAGGCGACAACGGCTTTGGGTCTTGCAAGCAAGTCGAGAAGAACGCTCTCGTACAATAGTCGCTAAATCTGGTCGTCCTGTTAGAAAAAGTCGCCAATCAGCCCAAATTCCATATAGGAAGTCGGCAATAGCACCGATAACTGGTAAGGAAGTTGCAGCATAGACCCAACCCATCCCCAGAATTTCGTAAATGCGATGGAAAACTTCAACATTTTTAACTAGCGTTCCGTCTGGCAACACAGCATGAATACGCCCCATTGCAGTTTCATAGTCAACACCGCCATCTGCTTGGGGATTGTAGTCATCAGCTGCAATATCTACAAACGCCACCAGCCCTCGACCCGCGTCCCGCTTTTTCAAAAAGTTAACCTCACGCAGACACAAGGGACATTGTCCGTCATACAGCAGTTTGATTTTCCACGACGGCAGAGTGGATAAAGGCTGGTCTAAAGAGTTGTTACAACCGTGGGATTGGATTTGTGGTGAGGACATTTTGGGATCTTAACTAGGTTTATTTCCTTACATCAAGCGTAACGCCTCTGGAATTATAGGGTTTGGCCCATTCGAGCAACGCGTAGCTTGCCGCCGTAGGCATCGCTACTAGCGTGAAGGGCGTAATCCGAAAACCAATGAGCCAATGACTATTCCAGCAACCATTGTGCCTGCGTTTTCTGCTGGGAAACAGTTTAAAGAAAAAGTAGCGCCATAGATCAATTGCTTTACCACTAGCAATTCAATCACCGCAAAGCTGTAGCAATCGCTGTTCTCAACACAGGATATGGCAATGTTAGGGGAAACGGAAGTGTTGAGTTGCAGATATTACACAAGCGCGATCGCGCTTTGCATTTTGGGTATTTTAAAATAGCGTTTACTCAATATTGCCATGTTTAAAGGATTTGGTCGCCGTCAGAAAAAATCGGTACTTGAGGACAATGAACTGACTACAGGTATTGTGCAGCACCCAGTTACTAAACTTTGGCAGACTTGGATATCATTTACTGGTCATGATATACAGTGCATTACTGCCCATAATCAGCGAGAGGATGCTGGTAGAGTGGCTAAACAGATGGCTTCGGCTTGGAGTGAAGGGAAATACAAAACTGGGGAAGAGGTAACAGCTTTTATTAAATCTCTGCCGACTGATGCTGTCATAGACCCATTGCCCCAAGATGTTGTGATGCAATTGAGTCAACAGGCATTAAGCGCAAGGAAGTAAGAAAGAGCGAACGCTCTAAATTGAATCATCTAGAAAGCCGCATTCACAATCCCAATGCACTCTTGAGGTGTAGTCTCGGTCAAAGGATGCACCGCACTGGGGGCACTTGCCAGTAAACATTGGATGCCAATCAAGTAACTCCAGCTTTTGCTGTCGCGTCCACCTCTGTTGTGGTTGCAGTATTAATTCACCGTTGTAATAGTTGTAATAACTGGCCTCTTCCAGTTCCCATAGTTCTGCTGGTTCGGCGTTGGGGTCAAGTCGAAAGTCCAAACAACTATCCCCCTGTGGCCCTGCTGGGTGAAGGACACAGACTATGTGAGGATTGTGGCGATTAAAGAGACAGCGATGTCGAAGGCGGGCTACGCCTACGCAGTCGGGAATCTTCATAGTACCAGTGTACTGCCACAAAACAGCGATCGTTCCCATTTTGTGAGGTGCATTGCTTCATTAGCCAATGGCTGTCCTGGGGCTTTACCCTGAACTAGAACAGGGGCATCGATACCACAAAGCTCAACTGACATTTGGCTACCATCGGTTTGACGAACTGTGATGCTGTCCTCATCTGCCACTTGGGTAGCTGTCCATTCTTCGGTAAGAGCGATAGATGGCTGGTTAGTCCTTTGAAAAATCAAGATAGCGGTGATCATAGCTCCAGCGATGCCTGCGGCGGTAAACTACGCAGTTAAGATTATGGCAGTTCTCCACAATGGCTTCATGTTGCTAACTCTGTTGTCACAATATTAAGAAAGCACAATTCTTTTCCTTAGTTAACTTGGCAGTAAAATTGTTTTTGGACTTCCGTGTATCATTAGCTCAATAGGTATTGAACACCAACTGGTGTTACCAAGAAATGCTAATGAACAACGCTTATTATAAGAGTCAGTCAGCAAACTGAATCTTGCCTATAATTCTTTAGATAATTAAAATCAGTTCATATAGCCTGTCTAAAAATATAGTATAAGCTTAACTAATTTAGTAGATATCTTCTAATAGGCTATAGCAATTGATTTTTTTATAGGTATTTTTGACTTATTTTTCTTTTATACTTACTTGTTGAAAGAGACGTGCATATCCTAAAGCTAGGATATATAAACACTTTTCTGCTTGTACACAGCATTTAAATAAGAAAATCTGGTTACAAAACCGATATTTTGATACTGATTATAAGGCGATAGTAGATGAAAGAAAGTTGTATATTTTTACTGTAGAAATAAAGAGAAAATAAAAAATGATTGACTTTAGCCTCACTCAAGAACAAGAGATGTTGCAGTCTCTTGCGCGTGAATTTGCTCAAAACGAGATTAGTCCTATTGTTCAGATAATTGAAGAGTCTAACAATTCAGAGATGGAACCTTGGGATTTCTGCAAAAATGTGTTTTATAAGGGGTCGGAATTGGGATTTACATCCTTAATGGTTCCAAAAGAGCTAGGAGGTGTAGGTGGAAAGTGCATAGACTTGGCTGTAGTGTTAGAAGAAATAGGTGCTGTTGATGTCAGCATTGCTTGTAGCTACTTCAATCTCACCGCAGCTATGTCACTGTTTGTCAGCAGAGCTGCAACCCAAGAACAGCAAAAACGAATACTATCTTTTATCAATTCTGGAAAACCCTATCTATTCAGTGCCGCAGAGAGTGAACCTAATGTCGCCACCTCAGATATGTTCTGCCCCTTGCCAGACTCTAATATTGGGATGAAGACCTTTGCAGCACGGGATGGCAATGGATACATTCTCAATGGAACAAAATCTTCGTTAGTTACAAATGCTGGAATTGCGGATAGCTACTTTATCATTGCACGTACAGCGATGGATAAACCATTACACGAAAGTTTGTCTATTTTCTACGTTCCAGGAGATACACCAGGGATTAAGTTTGGCAAAAAGACACAGATGATTGGTTGGAAAGCTTCTCATCATGCTGAGATTTATCTGGATAACGTCCCAATCGCTATGGAAAATCTGATTGGACTTGAAGGTGGAGCCGCAAAACTACTGATGTTGCTTCCAGAAGTAGCTATTGGGCTGGCAGCTTCTTATGTTGGTTTGGCTCGTGCTGCTTATGAGTATGCTTTGAATTATGCCAAGCGAAGAGTCAGTTGGGGTCGTCCGATTATCGAACATCAGTCAGTGGCTTTAAAATTAGCGGACATGATGATTAACACTCAAGCTGCAAGACTGATGGTATGGGATGCAGCAGTTACAGCAGAAACTTCTCCCCAACTTGCCGCCACAATCAAAGCACCAGCTGCCAAGACTTTTGCAGTGGATGTTGCAATCAAAAACGCACAAACAGCAGTTGAAATTCTTGGGGGCTATGGGGTAACAAAAGAATGTTTGGCTGGCAAGTTTCTTGCTGATGCAACTATCGGGTATTCGTGTGACTTTACGCGAGAAATCTTGCGTCTGGGGATCGTGAACTTTTTGTAAGAGATTAAGAGTAGCTAGTTATTTCCAATAGCTGGCGTGCCAGGACAATATCTTATACCAAGTTGCCCGTTGGGTTTAAGAAAAGGCTTTTTCGTTATATTTGACGAGTTGAACAACAAATAAACCTGACAGATGGAATTTTAACTAATATTTTAAAAATCCCCTTAAATCAATTAAAAATTACACTTATTCAGAAATTGCAAAATATGTTGAGATGTAATTTGGGGTTGTTCAATTTGAGGGGCATGACCACAATTTTTAAGTTTTATTAATTGAGAATTTGCAATGGAGCGCTGAAATTTTTCTGCATCCCCGAGTGGGAGCATATCATCAGCTTCTCCCCATAAAATCAGTGTTGATTTGTCAATTTTGGCAATTCTATCTGCCAAGTTGGTATAACCTCCAGTTTTGACATAATCAATCATAGCATCATACCAAAGTGGCATTTGTTGATGTAGCATGGCGCACTGAATTGCCAAAACTATTTTGGGATCAAAATTAGGTAAAACACTACATAAGTTTAATGCCAGTATGTGGCGCTGACGCAGGTATTCAACAGCCAAAAAGTCAAAAGGAGGAAATAAATATTTGCTAAAAGCAGGAGAGCTAGTGTAACCTAAACTATTAATCAATACTAGCGATTTTACAATTTGAGGATAAGTGAGAGTAAAATCGATTGCAGTTGCACCTCCCATTGATGCGCCTACTAGTACGATTGGTCTATTGATTAAAGTTTTCCAAAAATTGTAAAGGTGAATTTTGATTGTAGCTGGGCTGTAATTTATTTGTTTTTGTCTTTGTGTAAAGCCAAAACCTAACAAATCTACTGCCCATGTTTCATTTTGAGCAGCAAGTAATGGTAACAGAAGACGGAATTCAAGGATGGAACTGTCGAAGCCATGAAGCAGCAGAATTGGTGTGACTCCATAACCTTTCTGAATATAGGTTGTGGGGACTGGTTGATCACTTAAAGAGGTAGCAAGGCTAACTTTCTCGATACTTTGGACGAAAGCGATCGCCTCTGGGTCTGTTAGTTGATTAACTTGTAATGGCAGAAAATTAGGAAACATTAAAGCAATATAATAAGACGTTTTGAAAGCGATAGATTATTTAACTGCAAGAAGAAATTACACATTAATTTCTTTTTGTTTGTCAGCTTTACTCCTGCAACTCAGTAAGCTTTTGTTGATATTCTTTGTACTCTCTGTCTTTATGCTGCCAGTATTTCTCAACTGTTTCTTTAGCAGCGTTTGCACTATCGTATTCATCTCCACCTTGGCTTAACAATCGCTGTTTGGTTTGTTTTCGTAAGTCAGAAACAACCTTACCATTAACTTTACGCGTCTTTGACCAATCTAGAATCGCTTTAGGATAGTTACTAATGTCAATGTATTTCGCCTGTTCAATTTCTAGTAAACTGTAGCCTCGCAGTTCCGGTATCCAGTGGTAAATAAAGTCTCCTTGAGGGTCTTTTTCGGCAATATTCTTTGACGGGTTATAGATGCGAAAAGTATCGCTAAGTGGATTAGTTGCACCAGCCTGCATCTGCCATTGCCAATTATTAATTGCTAAATCTCCATCTACTAAATAGTTCATATAATGTCTAGCGCCGTGATGCCAGGAAATACCACAATTGATAGTTAAAAATGTGGCACACATTGCCCTCATGCGAAAGTTCATCCAACCCATTGTTTTTAGTTGTCGCATACTGGCATCTACTAATGGAAAGCCTGTCATTCCTTGTTGCCACGCCTCAAACAGTTCAGAGTATATGCATGGGGTTTATGTTTACCTAGAACAAAATTATTCATCAAGTAATTGGTTTAATCACACTCATCCACTGCCTGCTTTTTATTGGAGTGGTGATACAAAGATGAATTGTCTGCACCAGATTTTAAATCAGGTTAAACAAATAGGTTATGCTCACCATATTCAGCGCTTGATGGTACTGAACAACTTTGCTTTGATTGCCGGAATTTCGCCTTAAGAACTCAAAGACTGGTTTCATGCCGCATTTATTGATGGCTACGATTGGGTGATGCAAACCAATGTAATGGGTATGGGGCAGTTTGCTGATGGTGGAATGGTTGCATCTAAACCTTATGCTGCCTCTGCTAACTACATCAACAATATGAGCGACTATTGTAAAAACTGTGCTTATAACCATCGTGAGCGCACTGCCGAAAATGCTTGTCTTTTCAACTTCTTTTACTGGGATTTCTTGGCTCGTCATTACGATAAGCTTAAAAAACAGCCACGTATGACTCAAATTTTGCGTAACCTGGAACGTATTTCACCATTAGAACTTCAGACAATTCGCACTCTAGCTGATAATTGGCATACCACACAAGCCACAACCATTTAGCTATTCGTCGTCTAAGGAATCTCCAGAAAATAAAATGTCCTGACAAGAGCGTTTTCTCTATGGGCGTAATGCTCACCACTCCTTGGGTAAACCCAAAATATATTTGATCACCTGAGTTCGACGTAAGAAAATGCCCAAAAGCTTTATCTCTAAAGCTTTTCGCTGAAAAACACACTCGGTCTTTGTTCTCAACAAGGCTCCTATAATGATAATAAACATTCTATTCTCAACAAATACCTCTAATTCTCAATAATTGCTGTGAGAAAGCACCTATATCATTTAGTCTGAAAGCTTATCAGACAAGATTTTCAAGCTAATTTCTTATATCGAACTCAGGTTTGATCAGGCGGGACATTTTATTACGAAGATTGGCCCCAACAGAATAACTGCGTGCCAATACATCTTCGTTATAAATCAAAATCAAGGCTGAATGTTTCCCCTGAAGAATCCTCTTCTTCTTCCTCTACAAATGGAGTTGGAGCCATTGACGGGAGTTTGTTCGACTCAGTATTAGTTGGTGTGTTTGCCATAAGTTGTGCAGGTAATCCGGCCTTGATGAAAACAAAATAGCAATCAACTATAAAGTAAAGCGTGTCCAGGTAACTTTTATCTAGTTTTTGTGATTCTGCAAATATGCGCTCTCGGTAATTATCCTTGAGGCGAACTTTTTCCGGTGCTAAGTCTTGTTTATCCGCCATTGCTATAGTTTCCCAGATGTGCTTGTTGGATTTTTGCTAGTGATACTTTTTGCCATCTCTAAAAGCCCAAAGACATTGGCTTCTACTGGATTGTCCAGGATTTTGAAGCCGTTTTTCTCCAACAGCTTCTTAAATCCTGGTAAGAGGCAGCCTCCACCAATCGCCCAGATTTCATCCCCCTGGTGCTTGGCATCCAATGTCAGATTCACCACTTTCTTCAAGTATTTTTCATACCAATCTTTCAAACAAGCACTGTATATATCTTTGATATCGATGTCACGGCTGTATCGGGTATGCCCCATTTCCAGACAAAATCGGATTTTGGATGGATCTCCGATTTTTCCACCATTCAAATGTTTCATTTTTTGGGAAATATCATCGATGAGAACTTCTACACCAATGGGGTAAGCGGTGTGAACTTCTCGTTGACCCCGGTTGTAACGAGAATACAGGGTTGTACCATTGCCAAAGTCTAAAATTGTTAGCTTTTTTGGTAGTGGATGCCCAAACAATGCACCCATCCCCTCTAGTACAACTTTCAGCACTTCTACTTTTACGTCTGATTGCTTGCCAGCAAGTATCGGCTGATATTCTCCACTTAGTACTTTTTGCAATTCGTTAGCCAGACCGACATCATGTAAGCTGACGACTAATTTTAAGTGCCAAGCCTTACGGTGGGGGAGATGTGCCAATGCGCCCAATAAAGTCAATAATGCGTTGTTGACTTTATTTTCATTATTGTCTGTGTTGCGGTCAAAATAATTTCCTGTACGGTAAGCTGATTCTCCGACTGTGTAAGCACTACCGTTAAAAACTACACGCCCTGGCACATCTTCCATCTCGGCATTGGTTATATAGCTCGGCACACGAACTACTTCAAAGCCATCGACTAAAAGTTTGAGACTTCCGTAACCATTATCGAAACCCGCAGGAAAAATTTTTTGTAACGTGTGAATGTTTGACATAGGGGACGAGTCAATACGCTTTGATTTGTGAAAGTTATCTGTTCAGGTTATTTGCGAGAGCAGGGAAGAGAAGAATAAAATAACCACCCCTTTCTTTCCAGACTCAAGAGTTTATCATAACCCCTTGGGGGCTAAGTGGGGTACAAAATATGAATCAGTCAAATATACCCTACTTAGCACCTATATATACCCTATATAGGGGTCAAAACATCCCCAAAGTCCTGAGCTATTGTTGGGGTATATATAACCCCCATACAGCCCCCAATAAGAATTTTTGAAATTTTTTTATCAACCTAGTAGAAATTAAATTAGATCATCGGTAAATAAAACAGAAGCAGAATTAACCCAAATTTAAAAGCTTGGACAACTGGCTAAAATAAAAATGACTACCGACCAATCTCCGGTTAGTGGTTGCAGTAGCTAAAAGATATCGCTGGAGTAACCTGTAACTGCTGGATTTGATTCAAGAAAGGGCAATTAATCTACAAATGGCAGCGGAAAAATTTAACCTTTGTAATTTGCTAGTCCAATGCTATGTTCCTTTTCCTTCTGATATCTACATTTACACCTAAAAGAGGTTATTCATGTGCTACTGGTAGGTGCTAAAACAGCATTAATTAGCGAATATTAGAGCAGAATAAATTAACCTGAGTCATATACAAGGTTGTGAAACTAATGTTAGTTTCATGATCGACCTGTATTTTATGTCTCAAGTTGCCACTATCAAAGATTTGAGGAGTCTTGTTATATCAAACAACCTTTTTCTGAAATCACGATTTTTTCAATTAACTCAGTTGTTGGTAATAACTAAAATCAAGAATGATGTGAGTATTAAAAGACATTGTAATGAAAAAGAAAACAGTTAAAAAGCAGATCCGGCTAACAATTGCTAGTAATGCAGGTGGGTCAGGTAAAACCACGGTAGCAACCCATTTAGCATATGCTGTCGGTGCCAAAGGTTACAAAGTTACCCTAATAGAACTCGATCAAAACGGCTCACTATGTATTTTTGCAAGGCTTGCACCAGCATCAATGGAGCAGTCTCTAGCTGCTGTCTTCAAAAAAACATTTACAGGTGACTACCCACTTGTTCCACTTTGGACAGAACATCTTTCCACGGTTACGGCTATTCAAGGAGGAAAATTTCTCGAAGAAAGCATTGCAGAAATATATAACTATAATCGCCGTCACTACACACTGAAAGATAGATTAGAAGATTTTCCCTTAAATAGCGATTTGATTATCTTTGATACTCCTGCTTCCTTAGAGCCTATGGGTTTGATTGCACTAGCAGCTTCTACACATGTGCTTGTTCCTATCAAACCAGAATATAAAGATACAGGAGCTTTCGCAGGTTTTTTAGATTGGTTCTATAGTAAAGTAGACGATTTGAGATTGAAACCTCAACCTGAAATATTAGGGTTTGTACCTACACGAGTAGATTTATATGGCGTTGGGGCACATCGAGATATTTTAGGTTTAGACAAAAAGGGCAACCTCAGAACTGATATTGAGCCTGAGAGAACTCTTCCCTTTCTAATTAAACAGATGGGAATCCGATGCTTTCCCTACATTCGAGAATCTAATTACTACCTTAAAGCTAGTGGTTCTGGATTACCCTTAAATTTATATCGACCTGGTTATGATGCTAGTGAAGACTTTAAACCTATTGTGACTAGCTTAATTAAATTGATGACAGAGGAACTGTAATGCCAAGTAAAAAACCTGTAGAAATTAGTCAACTGTTTGGCCAAGCAGGTCAGTCTCAGCAAATTCACCAACTTAAAAGTCAGATAGAGAAACTCGAAGTAGAAATTATACAGCTGCGAACAAATGTATTTAGTTCAGAAGAAAAAATTACATTAGAGCAACAAATTGAGCAGCTCACTAATCAACTGGCTACTCAAGGAGGGATACATGAAATTGCAGTAAATCTTATAGATCCCGATCCGGCTCAACCGAGACAAACGTTTCCTCAATTAGTAATCCAAGAACGAGCAGAGAGTCTGCGTCGGCAAGGTCAGCAAAACCCAATAGTGCTTATTCCACAAATTGATGGACGCTACAAAATATTTGATGGAGAACTCAGATGGAGGTCGGCTCCACTTGCTGGAATGACAAAACTGAAAGCTGTCTTTCTACCTAAAGAAGAAACTTCAGATGAAGTCGTAGTTTTTGAGGGTCAACTGGTAAGTAGTATTCACTCACAAAAACTTCATGACCTTGACTTAGCAACTGCCCTTATTCGATTAATTATTTATAAATATCCCGATCTGATCGGAAGAGAAGACGAGATTCCAAAGTTTTTGAATGCTTTCATTAACCGGCTAGTCCGTAGCAAGAAGCTTCAATATCTCGCACTGATTAAAGATTCTGATTTGATGACACAACAAGAATGGCTAGAAACATCTGATTTCAAGGAACATGAGGAACATGAGATTGTCTCAGTTTTGTTAGGACTACAACTCAATCCGGTATCGATTAATAACAATATCTTTCCTCTTCTTAAAGTGACAGAAGACCTCAAAAATGTCATTCGCTCTGAAGGGTTAGAAACCAGCAAAGTAAGAGAACTCAATAAGTTATCCTCTGAACAGATGAAGATTGATGAATCTAAAGCTCTGATGATTCGTACTCAGGTAACTCATCGAGTCATCGAAGAAAAACTATCATTGAGCCAAACTAAAACACTAGTTAAGCAAACCCTAGAGCAGTATAGTGCTTCTAATTCTGAAGCCAAGCAGAACAAACAGATGGACAAAACTATTAAGGATATCCAGTCAATAAATTTAAAAATATTGGAACAGACACGACTTATTAAACTACGCCAAGTCCTTCAGGAAAAGCTCGATGAGATTAAAACCCTGATGTAGTAAGCAGTTTTTGTAATATATATCCCGGACAAAGTGAGTTACCAAGTCAAGGTGTCATCTACTTTGTTCTAAACGTTTTTGCTCACCTCGTTGATAATAGGTATAACCAGCATCGCTTTACTGCGAAAGCTACCGCCCTCCTCAAGCAGCCAAAAGATCGGTAGTCCCACTTAAGAAAAGGAAGCCTAGAGCTATGACATATAGGAGTGATGAAGGGAAATTAGGGTGAGTTTTAGATGACACTAATGCTGGGTGTACTATATAGTATTTATGTACTATAATCAATGAACTTTTAGGCTTATAATCATGTGCGGCATATTCTAACAGGCAATGTCCACTCCCCCTAATCTTTCCCCTCAACAAGTAACTGCTTTTCCTCAACACGAAACAATCACCGGAGTCGTAGAACGTTTAACTTTTTACTCTGCTGAATCGGGTTACACTGTGGCAAGGCTGACGCGCCCCCGAAGCACCGAACTCACAACAATTGTTGGCAGCTTTGTTAACATCCAGCCAGGGCAAACTTTACAGCTAACTGGTTTCTGGCGTGACCATCCTCAGTTTGGGCCACAATTCCAAGTAGTCAACTACAAAGAAACCAAACCAGCTACTCTTACAGGGATTGAGAAATATTTGGGCAGTGGACTCATAAAAGGTGTTGGCCCAGTCACAGCAAGACGGATTGTTGCCCACTTCGGGCTAGAAACCCTGGACATTATCGAAAACCAGATTGAGCGACTGATTGAAGTTCAAGGTATCGCTAAAAAACGGATTACTTTAATCAAAAACGCTTGGTCAACCCAAAAAGCTATCAAAGAAGTGATGGTGTTTCTCCAAGGACATGGCGTTTCTACCACTTATGCTGTGAAGATTTACAAGCAATATAAGGATGAGGCAATCGCTACAGTCACTAAAAACCCTTATCAGCTAGCAGCCGACATCTACGGGATTGGTTTTTTAACTGCTGACAAGATTGCGAGGAATATAGGAATTGCCCCAGACTCAGAATTTCGTTATCGTGCAGGAATTATCCACTGTTTAAGTGAAGCTGCCGAAGATGGTCATTGTTACCTGCCACAAAGCGAACTGATTGAGTCAGTAATTAAACTGCTGACTACTGAATCTCATCAGCCTACTGAAGAAGCAATTGCACAAATCATCAAAGACATGGCTTTAACAGATGAACTGATTAAAGAGTGGGATGAGGAAAAAACCTTACTTTGTTATAAGCCGACTTACTTTCATACAGAACAGAATTTAGCTCAACTGATACGCCAACGGTTAGAAAAGCCTGTTGGTACTGACATTGAGCGTGTGCGTGATTGGATTGACCGTTTTACCGCTAGCCGGAAAATCCAGCTTTCAGAACAGCAACGCCAAGCAGTAGAAACAGCAGCCTATTCCAAAATCATGATCCTCACTGGTGGCCCTGGCGTTGGAAAGACCTTTACAACTCACACAATTGTCAGTTTGTGGAAAGCGATGGGGAAATCTATTGCCCTGGCTGCACCTACGGGACGGGCTGCTCAACGCTTAGGTGAAATGACTGGGCTAGAAGCCAAAACCATACATCGATTGTTAGAATTTGACCCCCGTTCAAGGGGTTTCAAGCGCGATAGCGAAAATCCTTTACCCTACACAGCAATTATCGCTGATGAAGCATCAATGCTTGATTTGTTTCTGGCTTACTCCTTGGTTAAAGCAGTATTAGCTGGCGCTCTACTATTATTGGTAGGTGACATTGACCAGTTACCATCTGTGGGGCCAGGTCAAATACTTGCTGATCTGATTAATTCTGGTTGCGTGCCAGTAGTGCGGTTAACTCAGGTATTCCGCCAAGCTCAAACAAGTGCAATTATCACTGCTGCTCACCAAATTAATCGAGGAATTTATCCCACAATTGAGCCTATATCTGATAATCCCATGTCCGATTGTATTTGGCATGGCGGCGGACATCAGCCCGAACATGGTGTACAGGCAATCTGCGAATTGATTACAGACTTGCTTCCCGGCTTAGGTTTTAATCCTGCCACTGATGTCCAAGTGCTTTGCCCGATGACACGGGGAGTTGTGGGTACTCGCAATCTTAACACCGTGTTACAGCAGTTGATTAATCCACCCACCCCCGACAAGGTGGAGATTAACAGAGGTGGGAATTTATTACGCGAGGGCGATCGGATTATTCAGCTAACCAACGACTACAACCGAGAAGTCTTCAACGGCGACTTAGGAATAATCCTCACCATTGATACTGTCGAGCAGGAAGTTACAGTACTGTATGGTGAGCGGACTGTAGTTTACGATTACGCTGACCTGAATGAAATTGCCCTTGCCTGGAGCATTTCTATTCATAAAAGCCAAGGCTCAGAATATCCGGTGATAGTTCTGCCAATCTATATGCAGCACTATATGATGTTAACCCGAAACCTGTTTTACACAGGTATAACTCGTGCCAAGAAGTTAGCGATCGTGGTTGGAGCAAAAAAAGCGATATCTCTGGCGGTACGTTCTACTGATGACCAACAGCGCTACACACGGTTGCAGCAGAGGTTACTTCACGCCGGACTGCATTGATATATCTTGGCTATTAAAAATAGAAAACTTCAATGAACTATTTGATTTATACTTGTGAACTCCTTGATTTTTAAAAAAGCCGAAAAGTTTGTATGTCCAGCCTCAGTTCAGACATGGTTCGCATCTATTTACAAGAAATTGGTCAGTATCCTTTATTAAAGCCAGAGGAAGAAATCGCTTATGGTAGACAGGTACAACAAATGATTGCGATTGAGCAATCTAAAAATGAACTTACTCAACAGCTAGACCGGGAACCAACAATGACAGAATTAGCTAATGCTGTTGAAAAAAATGAAACACAAGTCCGAGCAGCGCTACACCTTGGTCAAAAAGCTAAACAAAAAATGGTGACAGCTAACTTGCGGCTGGTAGTTTCTGTTGCCAAGAAATACCAAAACCGCAATTTAGAATTTCTCGATTTGATCCAAGAAGGAGCAATCGGTTTACAAAGGGGCATAGAAAAGTTTGACCCGAACCGGGGCTATAAATTATCTACTTACGCATACTGGTGGATTCGTCAGGAAATCACGCGCGCGATCGCAGAACAATCACGCACGATTCGATTACCTATTCATCTCACTGAAATACTTAATAAAATTAAGAAGGTGCAGCGAGAAAGCTTTCAAAAACTCGGTCGTCATGCCACAGCTGAAGAAATAGCTGCCTCATTAAACATAAGCACAGATAAACTTCGAGAATATCTCACCGCTTCTCGCACAGCCATCTCTTTAAATAAACAAGTCGGAGATGAGAAAGAGACAGAGTTGGGTGAAATTTTAGCCAGCGATGCCGCTTCACCAGAAAAACTGCTTACCCAAGAACTTCTATCGCAAGACGTAGCTAAATTCTTAGAACCATTGACACCGATTCAACGTCAAGTGTTGACTTTAAGCTTTGGGCTAGAGAACGAGCAGCATTTCAATCTAGCTCAGATTGGCCAACAGCTAAACCTCAGTCGAGAGCGGATTCGTCAAATCCAGGTAAAAGCTATAAGTATTCTCCGCCATCGACAAAACGACATGCAAGAGTATTTATTTGATTAAGTAGAATTACTTTTGTCAGATGATGCACGGATCTTGTAGAACTAAGACGAAAAACTATAGTGAACTACCCACACTGAGTTGGAGTACCAAGTAGGCATCACCGTGCCAAAACGGGAAAATTGTACGCTAAGGCTGAAACTTATATCAGATAAGCATTTCAGCGATACTTATTTTCTTTAACCCGTAAAGGACGCAACTGGTCAAAACTGGTCGCCTGCTTCAAATTCCACACATAATCGCCAGTGAGATTGATATGCTCCCAACCCAACGGTGACAAATGTTGCAAATATTCTTCAGGAATATCCATCCCCTGTTTCTGCAAATAATCAACGGCTTTTTCTAAGTACACTGTATTCCACAGAACAATAGCAGCAATCACTAAATTTAACCCACTGGCCCGATAGAACTGGTCTTCATAAGAGCGATGGCTGCGCCAACGCCAAGGGCGAACGCGCAATTCCCCCAGCCGATTAAAAAACACCGCTCTTTTCAGAGTATGTTTCGCCTCACCCTTGTTTAGACCAGCCGTCGCCCGTCGCCGCAGTTCTGGACTCTGCAACCATTCCAAGGTAAACACAGTTCGCTCAATCCTTCCCAACTCCCGCAAAGCTAAAGCTAAACGATTCTGCCGAGGATAAGAAGCTAATTTCCTTAACATCAAAGAAGCAGTCACCGTCCCCGTCCGAATTGAACTAGCAAGGCGTAGAATTTCATCCCAAGATTCCTGAATTAATTTCACATTAGAACGCAAACCACTACGTAACTCAGCTAAAGCACACATCTCATAGTAGTGACGGTCAATAGTATCGTCCTTAATTACGTGTTTTAACCAACGAGGTTTAACGAAACTAGTGTCCGTAGATTCCGGCACTTTTCGACCTCCTGATATATTTAATTCTTTAATGACCTCCAAAGCTTTTATCACTGCTAAACTGGCAGATGTAGCTTTAAATTCAAAGGTTTCCAACAATTTAGGCGTATACCGTCGTAACTGTGAATAACGGTTATCAAGCAGTTCAAGATAATCAAAATCTGCGGGTCTGGCTAGTTTTTCAGCTTCAGCAACAGTACTGATAAATTTCTCCCAATCCAATACAGATTCAATCGCTTGATAGGCATCATTTGACTCATCTCTAGCTGCAATTAATGCCTTGCCCACTTGAGCATACAATCGGACTTTTTCATTAATTGCTTTACCATCGCGTTGAAACTTATCGCCGTGCTGATGCTCACTCTTGTTAAACAATTTACCCATCATTTTATCGTGCATTCCAATAGCATAATCGACCAATGAAGCACTCCATTCAATGAGAAAAGCAACTAAAATAGCATAGCGTCTCAATTCATCCAACCTAGATAGGTGAGCAGGTGTAGACTTCGCACCAGTTCGAGTAAATTGCAGCAGACGATTTTGGTGTACTCGTTTCAAGCATCCAGAGTCGAGATTGAGATGGCGAATAAACTCCAGTCGTTCCACCACCTTTAAAAAGTTTCTTGGATTAGCCTGACCTGGTGGTTGACGTAGCCAAATTAAATCAGTCAGTTTTTTATCAGGCTCTACAATTAATAACTTATCTAGCGCCGTCTTTTGTAATGTTGTCAAACTTTTGGTCAACTCAAGACATACTAATTTTTGAGCGCGATGTTTGACCTCCCAGGCTAAACGTTCTACCGTAGAAATAGCTGGAATAATAATTTGGCGCAAGCGCATCTCATCAATCAACGCTCCCACAAGCGCCATCCCTTTATCTGACGATATTGCAAAAGGTAATAACCATTTTGAGAATTGCTTGTATGTAGATATATTAAAAGTATGAAATCCGAAATTATTTTGAATTTCTGCCAGATGTTCGCGTCGAGTTGTATCCCTTTGGGAATATTCGGTAATGATTGTCGGGTCAAGTTTTAATTGAGATGCAATATAAAACAGTACAGATTCTGGTACTATTTCTCCTAGACTCCAAACACGACCGGGGAAGCGTAGGTAAGATAACTGTACGGCGAACCCAAGACGATTGTGTGGTCTACGACGCTCTTTGATAACTTTGAGTTCGTCATTACTAAAAGTATAGTAGCGAGCTATATCTCTTGTCGTGATAGAATCGGGGATTTCAGTAAATTGAAGTCGTTGTGTCGGAGATAAAAGTTCGCGCGTTGCCAATTAGATACCTGGATATTCAGTTTTTAAGAAGTAGTTTGATTTTGTTTATAATTCGCGCCACAGTAAGGGCAGAATTTAAATTTCAATGACATAATTGGTTCATTGCAACTAACACAGCGATTCCGTAAAGCTGTACCACAAGCAAAGCAATACTTCGACCGTAAGTCTGTCCACATTTGGTCAGGAGTAGTTCCTGGAGTCCAACATTTAGGACAAAATTTTAACGTAGTTATTGTTTCTGGGGAGACTTTCTTCGCTGCCGCATCTAGGTACTCCGGTGGTATTCCCAACGCAGCAGCTAGACCACCTTTAGCCTTTTGATTGAGTCTATTCGTTTGTCCACCCTCAATTTTGCGGATGGTCTGGATATGTATTCCCGCTTTGAAACTCAACTCTTTTTGGGTTAAAGAAAGCTGACCTCGCAATCTCTGGACGTAATTAGCAAGCCCTTCTTCTCCCAATGGTCGCGTTGAATGTTCTGTTACAATCATCAAAATATATCTGAAAATATATTTGTTAATGATAAGTTAATATCTAAACCTTTATTTAAATAAATTGTAAAAAGCTCTTCTAAAGTGATGATGACTTTAGCAGCTTTAGCCACCAAGTTTTTAGAACGTCCAGGACTAGCCAAAAGTACTCTGCGTTCATATCAGTCTACGATTATCCCCTTGCTCAAGGAGTACGGTCGATGGTCAATAGAAATCATCGACAGACAGGTTTTGATGGAATATCTCAATCATTTAACTGATGTTTCCTATACGACCCACCACCGTCATCAAGCTGTAATCACGGCTTTGTTCAGTTTTGCTGTTGATATAGGATATCTCAAATCCAATCCGGTTGCGGGGCTCACAAGACGTAAACCCAGTCGAGAACAAGGAGAACACGCTACTGATGAGGCAGTGCGTTACCTTACTCCATACCAATTAAGTATCCTGTATGGTGCCATCAAAAAAGATGTTCGTTTGTCTGCATTGGTGCGTTTGTTGCATACCAGTGGCGCTAGGATTGCTGAAGTGCTAGCTCTAAATTTAGATGACATAGACCTCGAAGCTCGGAAATTTCAGGTTGTTGGGAAAGGCAACAAGCAACGGTGGTGTTTTTACAGTGAAGTAGCACTCAAGAGTCTAAATCACTACATTGAATATTATAGACATCCTAAGCATCCAGCCCTGTTTACTGCTCAACAGCCAAAGACTTTGGAAGTATCCCGCCTTTCTTACCGCATGGCGCATAAATCCTGGTTTCAGCTCATCAGAGATAGTCCTGAACTCCAAGAAATTCGTATTCATGACCTACGGCACACTTTTGCTACAGAGCGAGTGGGATTAATGGGGATTGAAGAACTCAGGGCGCTCATGGGGCATGAAAGCATTCAGACAACATTACGGTATCAGAAAGTAACGTCACAACGTGCAGAAGTTGTGGCACAATTGGCGTTAAAAAACCTACCAAATTTTTCTGAATAATTTCAGCATATAACTCACTAAGTGTGATAATAAAAAAATACTTTTGTAAAAACGTACCATGTTGGTGCAGGGAATACATACTACTCTGCACCAACAAAATAAGGGTAATTAACCATTCAGACAAAGCATCAGCCATCGCACTGAAAAACAATAAAACAAGATTATCCATCAAGTGACGATAAGGGAATTATGGAATATTACGTAGTTGAAACATATTGCCATCAATTAAGATGCTTTTTATACAAGATAAAAAGAAGTGTTACCAGTCATGACAGCGTTATTTTGATTTCAGATAGCTATGAGTGTTGCAAAGAGTTTGTTAAATCTCAAAACTAGCCAAGTTACGAAAAAGGAATTATGTATTTAAACGAAAAAATAAACCAGACCTGCATAATCATTGAATACACCACGGCAAATCTGCCTTATTGTTTGATCGAGTATGCGAATGGCACTCGCCAAACTGAGCATTTCGCAAATTTGAAAAGAATCAGGAAAGTTGCAAAAGAGGAATTTTGAATAATGATTTTACCTCACACTCCGAATCGGATTCCGACCAAAAGCTATTTTTGGCGTGGTCATGTTGTGGATTTATTATTTGATGAATCATTAAATTTATGGATTTATAGGTATATCTAAGCTGTTGTGCTTTTAATTTGCACAAACAGCATTTCCCTTATTTTTTATTTTTCTTCCCCATTTAATAATAAGCTCTCCATCATTTAAGAGTTTATTTAACGTAGATTTTAGTTCACATACTGATTGAAATAGTCGATGAGCTATATATTCTTTACATGAATGCCAAACTAATTCAATTAGATTAAAGTCAGGGCTATAAGCAGAGAGATATTCAAGAATAATATTCGGTAGATTCTTTTCTATTTGGGTGCATATATCTTTACGTTTATGGTAACTTGCATTATCTAAAAATATAATTATTTTTGGACCATGTTCGTGAAAGCATTCTTGACTATTCCCTAAAGACAACCATTCTTTTAGTACAAATTCGTGTAGTTGTTTGAGCTGCTCATAAAAAGTTTCTGAATTTCCTCTTTCAACAAAATAACATATCCGCTTTTTATCAGATAGCCTTAAACCTCCCATCATGTTTACTCGACCTCTACTACGTTTCCCAGTAACTTTTTTTCTTTTTCCTTTTTTACCCCAAGTTTTCCTTCTTAACACTCGTAAACTAAAACCACTCTCATCCCAAAACCATATCTGATAAAGCTTTGGGTTCTCTTTTACTATTGATAAATAATTTTGAAACTTTTCTTTAAATTCTTTTCTTTTCTCTGCATTTTGTCTGTCCTCTAGACTATACTTTGCCCAAAGGTAAACATACTTTTTTCTTTTTAATATCTTCCTTACTTGAGAACTGCTTATTTTTAATCCTGTTTCTTTCTCTAGGTATGTTGATAATCTTTCTGCTGTCCATCGACCAAATTCATAACCTAACTCACTTGGTTCTTTTTCTACTATCTCTAATAGTTTATCTATATAAACTTGATTAACTTTTCTATATTCTCTTTTTCTTCTACCGTCTTCTAAGCTTTCTATCGTATCTGGATCTCCATGTACGCACCAATATGCTACTGTTCTACGAGAACAACCGATTAATGCTGCTATTTCTTCTTGCGTTCTACCATCATTCATCAATAATAGTATCAAAACTCGCTCTCTCATCTCAGAGCGATCGCTCTGTTTTAAGAATTTTTGTAGATTCTGCTTTTGTTCCAAGCTTAGAAACCCAATAGCCGGCATAGCAACCTGTACCTGAAGTTATATTCATATCTATTATATGCAAATTATAAGCGCAACAGCTTAAATCCACCCTTTCTGTCCATCAGGGCCAATTTGATGGCACAGGGGATTAGGGCAAACTAAATGCTGGCAATAACTGTGAAACTGAGGTGGAACTTGACAACAAAGCAGGGTCTTCTGGGAGCAAGAATTACATCCTAGTTTGAGTTGATGACTTTGCTTATGAGTATAATGAAATTTGCTGATTTGTCCCTGATTACACTGAGGACAGATAAATTCTCCAGAATACTTTTCTGCCCAATTGACTGACAGAGTTCCTTGAAGAGTTTGATGAATGGAAATAGGTAAGTGTTGAAGTTGACCAGTTAGGTACGTTACTTGATGACAAAAATCACATCCCAATCTCAGTTTACAAACAGACCCTTTTGAGTAAGAAAATTTGTTTAATTGTCCCTGATTGCACTGAGGACAGATAAACTCACCAGCATAATCTGTCTTCCAATTGACTTGTAAAGTACCATCAAGGGTCTGGTGAATTGAAATCGGTTGATGCTTGTGTTTACCCATTAATTTTCTGCTCTTGAAGATGTTGTAATTCTGACAAGCCATCAAAACGATTTTTGATTAAATCTAATAAGTTAGTAATCTCAGTCACTCGTCTTTCTTGTCCGTTTTTTTGAGCTTGAATTAGGTCTTGTTGTAAGCAGTTCACGTCAGCTTCTAACTGGGATTTATCTTCGGGCGTTATCCGATGATGAGGACAACTTAAACAGGCATAGCGATGTTGACAATCTCCTAACATGGTTGGACGATGACATTCTCCCAGAGGTGTACTAACTTTGAGGAGATTAGCTAATTTTTCATACCTAGTTTTTCTCGGTTTAAAAGAAGTAACTCGACCATACATATCCACATAACCTTTGAGATTAGCTTCTTTTTCTAACCTGATAAGTGAACGCTGACGATAATGAGGTAGCATATCTAAGGAACCGTGACCTAGTACGGCGGCGATATACTCATCCTCTACTTCACAATGAGCCATAATGCTGGCTTTGGTGCGGCGAAACATGTGGCTAGTTAGTTTAAATCTGTTGCCATGTTTGTCTTTTAAGTCTGCTACTTCTCGAAAATTAATTAGCCAGTTACTAATTCTCAATCTGGTAATTATTTGGGGTTTATAGAACAGTGTTGTGTCTATTTCTCTATCAGCCCAAGGAATACTTTTATGATGAGTATAAACGGTACAAAATAGTTTATCAAATTCAGAATCTCTCCCAAATTGAGCATCAATAAATCTCTGCTGTTCTTGAACTAATTCAGCTACTAGAGGATGAATCTGAACAAACCTCCAGTGTTTGCGTTTTTCAATCCAACGTAGTAAGAACCATTTGTCACCTTCCTGTTTCAGGCTATGGCGTGGCATAGTGAGAATTTCTCCAATGCGGCAGCCTAACACCAATTGCAAGCGAAAAAGTCTTTCAAGTGTCGGGGGGAATAAATCGAATTTTTCGTAGATTTGGTAAAGTACTTCCTCTGGAATTGTTTCAATTTTAGGAGATTTTTTTTTGAGTCTGATGGGCGTAAAGGCAATTTCCAGCCACTGTTCTTCTTTCCAAAGATTGAGGGCATAAGCAATCGCATTCTGACGATTACCGCTATTAATTTCGCTAATAAATTGATGGAGGAGTGCTTCTGTCAAAGATTCGGGTTGTGTATATCCATAATTACACAAAAAACGATCTAAATGGTTTAAACAGCCAAGGCGATGAATAATCCGACCGAGGGAATATCGCTCTCGAATGCTGGCTTTAATGGTTAGTTGGGTCAGCCGTTTTAACCAAGGCAGTGAAAACTTGTGAAAGTAAAGATGATAATGTCCATTAATTCGGCATTCTTCTTGGCTATAACCCAATTCTAACAGTGACCAAACATCTTGATTCATCAAAGGATCATTAATCCATTGTTTTCCTAACTCAGAGAGTGCGATTCGCTCCTGGAATGCTTGTGGTGCAAATGCTTCTGCCATTAATTTTCTTCTTCTCTTAAGTATTGGTCTAGGGTCATTTCATCGAGAACATGACTGTAAATGTCTTTTGTTGTGGCAATTGAACGATGTCCTAAAAGCTGTTGTACATATTGGTCAAGATAATTATCTTGCAGCATTCTAGTAGCGAAGGTATGGCGAAATAAGTGCGGATGTGCTTTAATTCCTGTTCGTTTGTGGAGTTGGTCAAATAATTTATTTAAGCGAACTAAGGACATCGCTTGCCCTACCCATTTACTTGATAAATTGACGAATAACATCCCGCATCCCAAAGTTTCGGCTTGAGGCGGATATTCTTCTAGTAAGTAGGCATGAAAGGTCTCTTGAATAGCTGAACGATGGTAAATAATGGGAATTTCTCGTTCTCTTCCTTTAGCCATTGCGCGATTCGGATTGTCTTCTCTGCGTACAATCCGAATGCGTCCGCTGAAATCTAAGTCCTTGACATCTTCCAAATGTAATCCTAACAGTTCTCCGCGCCGCACTCCTGTTGAGCGCAGCAGCATGATAATTAATCTATCTCGATAAGTTGTACAAGCGTTGGCTAAGGTTGCGACTTCTTCATCTAGCAGACAACCACTGAAGAGTTTCGGTTCTTTTATTTTGATGCGTTTGCTCTTTTGTGGATTGCTTTTAGCGATTCCTCTAAGAAAGCCTCCTCGTTTTCCCCAACCATGCGCTAGTAGAGTGAAATGTTTTTCTTCAATCCTGCCTTCAATTGTGTGATAGGTATAAAATTCTTGGATGGCGGTGACTGCTTGATTGACGGTGCGAGGACTTCTTTTGGCAACAATTTCTCTAACATTTTCACCAGATTCTTCAACTTCACCACCTAGCAAGTACCAATTCACAAAGTCTGCTAATTCATTTAACCCAACGTCATACCAGTTGAGAGATTTGGATTCTAACCAGCGCCAAAAGTCTACCAGTCGATAAGCGTATGTACTTACTGTATTCGGTGCTAATTGTCGCTTTCTACAGTAGTTCAAAAATCTTTGGATTGGCTCTATGGGTAAGCAGGTTTTAGGGTCGAAGACACAGCTAAATCGTAACTCTGTGTGAGGGGATATCGCCCATTCTACCTTGGTCATTTTCTACGTTGTGGAAATTAATTTGTTTCTACCCTAACGCAAAAATTAGGGCTGTTGTTGTTGTTCTTTCCACGTTGTAGAATTGGTTGTTGTTGTCTATATAAAGTGGCTGTCATATGCTGTTCCATACGCGCAGACGGGGAAATATATCACCAGGACAACTATCTTTGTGGTAGAAAAGCCAGTGGTTTAAGACAAATCAATAGTAGATAGTTGTGAGAAAGGTAAAAAAGAAATATTATCTTTCTAAGTCAACATTACAACATTTGCTGACGCAACAACTTCGTCGAAAAATTGAAGTTGTATAAACATGAAAACTACTACGAGTTATAACCCAAAAGCTAACAAAAAATTAGTAAAATCTGCACAGCAAATTCAACAAACAAGCACATTCATAAGCGAGGCAGATTACTACAACTATGAAGCAGAATTAGCACAAGAAAAATCAGACTACTATCACTTGCGGTACGAGTACTAAATTCAATCTCCCTTCAAGCATCAACTCTTCTTAGTCAACAACTAGTAGCAGTTACTTGCTACTGGTTTTTTATATCAAAAGTAAATTATGACTCAAGCAATTGAACACGAAATCAACCAACTCACTCTCAAGGAGTTAAGCCTAGATGCTGCTAAACTTTGGTCACAGATAGAAGAAGCAAGCGAGTTAGGCGAAGAGGGTAATGTAAAACAACTCTTACAAGAACTTATGACTATTCAGGATGGTATCGAAACCAAAATCGATGCGATCGCCTGGGTAGTTGATCAGTTAAATCTTGACCTTGAAACCTGGGAGGAAAGAAAAGCGCGAGTAGCCGAACTCCATGATCGGGTAATTTCACGTCGCAAAACTCAACTTGAACAAATCAAGCGCACCCTCATCCACCTACACGAGATTGGATTAATCAGTGACAAAAACATCGGTAAAGAAAGGGTAATTGAAATCAGGGATAACCCACCAAAAGTCGCTAACTTACTAGTAGAGGTAGATGATGAAGATTTTCCTGATGAATTTAGAGTTATTAAGTACCAAGCTAATAATAAGGCAATTATTGAAGCCTATAAATATAGTAAAGATATTAGCAATTTTGCCGAGGTAACTATCGGGAAACAGGTGCGGTTTAAGGTGCAATCAGGTAGTAAGTCTCGCAACAAGAAAAACCACAACTAATGGCATACGCCCCAACCATGTGAATCAAACATAGGTATATCCCATCATTTTACAAAAATATCATCAAATGGTTAAGAGTCAAATCTTAATCATTTTTATTTTTTTTACCTATAGCACCATTTTAAACTTCTTCAAAAAATCATCATAACTTTGCCTGAATTTAAACTCGGTGAAGATATAATCGATGAAATTGTAGATATCAATGACAGCAACAGTAACTATGTCGAATTAGGTACAAACATCGTTACGATAGGTTGGTACATTTAACCTTATTTAGTGTGACTAAATAGGTAATTGCAATTGATTAGGTAGTTTCTATTTTCAACTATCAATATGATAATTAAAACTACTGCTAAGTTTAAGTTTAATCTGAAGGGATGCAATCACCTTAAATAAAAACTTAAATATTAGGTATTGGGAGCAGCCTTAAATGTCATATCATAAGAACCGAAGTATAGTTATCCGTAACGCTATTATCGACAGTTTTTTTATCCTCTGGTGTTTAGTTTGGCGCACTGGTTTGGGGCTAACCTTTTTTATCATCTATGCTTCTCTTGGCTACATACATAGCTGGCCTTTCTATCTTCCAATTTCGATTATTTTGGGATTTGCCCCTTGGGGCTGGAAGGTACAAGAAGAAAGAAGGGATAGAGAAGAAGAACGAAAAATGAGGAAGTTGGAAAATAAAATTGGGGATGGTTTGATCTATGCCAAAGCTGAATCAAATATCGAGATAAATTACAGGGGAGTTATCTTCCTCAAGTCAGTATTTGGTCTATTTGCTAGCGGCTTTTGGGGGATAATACTTGGCTGGAAAGCTATTTTGGGTATGATAGTACAGTTAGTAGATAATATCAGAACAGTTATTAAGTACATATAGATGAACAGGTTCATCTAACCAAACCAAACTCAAAAGTTATCTTATCACTATTCCTGCATCAGTTTGATACTTTCTGTATCAAACTGATGCAGGAAAGTTATCATATCAATACTTCCGACACCAACCACAACTAAATAATTAAAATCCATTTACCCATATTAAATATTTCTGGTTTTTGGATAATATCAAAGCCGATATAGTAATATTGTAAAAGTTATTTTTAATATCACACAAGCTAACGCTTCATATAAATAGCAACCTGGCATATCGCTTCATAAATAGCGAGTTACTAGTTATATCAACAGGAGTTAAAACAATGGAATTAGCACAGTATATCCTAACAGGAATTCTCTACGTTATTATTTACGGATTTTCTACTCTCTTTATTTTGCAATTCTTGCTAGATATATCTATCGCTTTTGAAAAACACTGTCACTGCACTACATCTACAAAACACAGTGTAATTAAAACCGAGACCTTAACTGAAAAATCCAAAATTCAGATATCTAACAAAAACAAAAATAATCAAGTATCTACAACCAAACAGATGACTGTTCAACACTTAAGAAAAAGATGCTCACAAGCTGGAATAAGATGGAGTTACGCTATCCAAGAATCCAAAACAGGTAAGAAACGACATCTCAACCGACAAGAAATGTTAATAGCCTTAACCCAGATTAAACAGTCAGCATAATAAAAATATAAACTGATAGTAATTTATTCTAATATCAGTTTATCTAAACCTGCGATCTGGGCGAGCGCTCATCTTGGAAGCTGGCTAGAACATCGAAGCAAAACACTAATTGGCATCCAGGTTTTGTGGCGAGGCTGGTTAAAATTGAACGACCTCTGTGTTCGCGTAGCGTCTGTCTGCGACACGCTGCGCGAACGTAGAGAGGGTTGTAGGGATCTTGAGAGACTTAACGGGAAAAGTCAGCTAAATTTTTACGTACTGCACGGTTTAGGAATACCAACTGATGAGCAAGGCGATCGCCTCCACCGAAATAGAAGTGATTGCCTTTGCTTTCAGGCAATAAAATATAAGAAAACTGATTGGGAGCAGAAATGACAAAACTAAAAATTCAAGAATATATAGCGAAACACAAGGCTGAATTTCCAGATGGGAAAATTCACCATGAATTGCCTATGCCTACAGATGCAATATCTGTAGTTTCTGATCCACAAAACTGGCATTGCTATCCAGATAATGTGGTCAGAATTTTTCTTTCTTCTTACAAGGAAGATGGAGAGGAACAATATTTAGTAGGGGTTGGGGATTACAAGCACCCAACTATCTGCACAAATGTTTATAGTTCCCTAGATGATGTTTGCAGTTTTATTGCTAATCGCCCAGAGCAGATTTCTAGAGAGTATCTGGAAATCTGTGGATTTTATTTTCTAGAAATCCCTATATCAAGGGCTTATCGCATCTAATTGCACATCCATTCTAAACTTGCTGATCATTTCAGGTATCTACAAAAAACCTGTTAACAAGATTAAATAAATGAGTTTAAGTGAGGCATACATCATCCTTGGAACTTTGTTCACCTATTTATAAAATCATGGTTATAAGGAGCATCAAGACTTTGGTATTAATCATGAAGAACCGCAAAGCTGGTATTTAACTAGCAGACCAATGGAGTTTCTCAATTTCGGCTTCAAAGTCACATGGTATACGGTCTGCGATTGGTTAATTAATTAATCTATTACCTCTTCTACGAAACAGAAATGTTTCTTTACATCCATTGGGAATGCGATCGCTTTCCTCGGGCGCTTTTATCAAGTAAAGTAAACAATAAGCTTTTCACTACCAACACAGAGACCTAATAACTATTACCTTTGACCATGTTAGGCTACCACGTTAACAGAAAGATTAATCCTCAATATTTAAAATCAAATGAAAGTAATTTTCGTTTTAATATAGGATTTCTACATACCCTTGTGTTCCATTCACCCGGATTCTCTGTCCGTCTTCGATCAGCTTGGTAGCATTCTCCACTCCGACAACTGCTGGTAAGCCATATTCACGTGCGATAACTGCTCCATGAGTCATCAGTCCACCAACTTCGGTGACTAGGCCTTTGATGGATACAAACAATGGTGTCCAGCTAGGGTCAGTAAAGGAGGTGACTAATATATCTCCATCTTCTAGATCGGCATCTTCCATGTTTAAGATGACACGTGCTTGTCCCTCTATAACTCCGGAAGAAACAGGTAGACCTACAATAGCTTCGGCTGGGAGATTTTCTCGTTTGTACTCACCCGCAATGATTTCACCGTCAGACGTGATAACACGTGGCGGAGTTAGCTTTTGATAGAATCTGTACTCGTCTTTTCGTTTGCTGATAAGCTGGTAATCAAGTTTATTTGTGGCTATGACTTCGCGAAGTTCTTCAAAAGTGAGATAGTTGTGCTTTGAATCATAATATGGGAAAAATTTTGAACCATAAAGCGAGAAAGAGTTAACGCAATTTCAGGCTTTCTCATCAATCACAAGATAAAACTTTGAATCAAATCATGAGAGAGAGTTGAAATTTTGAAGCATAATTAAAGAATGAGCCGCAACTCAACAGGAAACGCCTAAAACGCCTAAAAAGTCTTCCCAACGTGTTGGGCAACGCAAACCTAAACGAGATACTGTAGGACTTCAGTGAACATCAAAAAATTCAGTAGTAAACAGTTTTTATCAAGGGTATCAGTTTTTCAATAAAATTCGTATCAGTATGAAAGGAAATTATTAATTAGTGAATTTATCTACTTTACCTATAGAATTTGAATTAACAGCCGCAAAAATTCCATCAGATCATTATCCACACTCTCGCTTTAAATTAACAGCAGAAATTGAAAAAGGTTTTATAACAATTGATTTTCAAGGCTACTTTACCGAAAGTTTTAATCCGAAAAATCGTCCTTACTCTAATCCTATTAGTGAAGTTTATCGAAATAATAAGATTGATTTTCGGCTATTTTGGTCTGGGGAACATTTAGCGTTATCTGGCTGGTGGAGAACTGCAATTCTATCGCTTGAGTACACTCCAATACGAAAAGAATGGTTGAACGAAGACGGTGAGGAAATTCTTCGTCCCTATCCAGATGGTGATAAGTTTGAGGCAATTGCTGCTTCTTTTTACCCGATTTTACAGTAGTATTTCCCAATTTGAAGATTATGTTTAAAAATAAGAGTAAAATTAAAAATAATAGTTTCTAAGATGAATCAGCTAACAATCTCTGACAAAATCGAAACTTGTTTCTCTATTGAAAAGCTAGTTAACTTAATAGAAGCACAAATATTGGAGTTAGATGAAAATCTAGAATTAACTAGTGAAGAGATTTTTGAGATTGTCTGCCAAGAATCTCACCTAAATACTGATTTTCTAAAACAAGCTTTGGGTTGTAAATGTCCATTTGCTTTAATTGGTTTTATTAATGAATTAGAATTCAATGAATTTTCTAATTATTCTGTTATTATCGAAGACTCAAATACGCATAGTCAAAATGTTAACCAACCAGCCATTTAGGGACTTCCAGAAAATAAACTATTTCATTCTCTGCTTCTGCTGGAAGGGATGCTATCTACCCAACCACAGCATAAGTCTTTCAGCGTTCATGTGACAAAAAGGGAAAAAGGGCGAATAGGAATTTTATACAATCAGATCATCAAAACATGGATTTATACAATGAGAATTACTGATATTTACGTTAGGAATAATTGCTTGGTTTTTTGTACCGATAATGGATGTAAATCAATTTATCATTTATCAAATATTATTATAGATACAAGCTTATCAATAGATTCCCTCTCTCCCGAAAACCTACCAGAATCTCGATGAAAGAGCGAATCTCACCGCTAAGTTCACCGATTTTATCCCGGTCTTCCACCAATAGATGCGATAACTGATCGAGTAATTCGTTAATCGACGATGTTTCCTCAATGATTCTTTTAAAAGCTTCAGTAGAAACACAGAAGCCATTCGGTACGCGGATTCCTTCAATCTTAGTAAGTTCCCCCAGGTTCGCGCCTTTACCCCCAACAAGCTTGAGTTTTGTTTTATCAATATCTTGAAAACAAAGCACAAATGAACTCATCAGTTTCCCCCCTTTGGCAATTCATACTATGCTTGCAATCAGCGGCGGCAAACAGCCTCTGCATCACAACCAGGATCTTCAACAGTCCGCTGCATTGCAATTGTTAGGCGGCTCCGCTCACACCGCCTTTGTGTACTTCATAGCCCAACTCAGCCATGCCAGCACCCATCTGATGAACAGACACTAGGCGCAGAACTGGACTTAGCACTCTGCGAGGGAATAGCGGCTTACCCTTGCCGAGGGTGGCCGAGCCAACCTGGATGATAAGCTCATCTAGTAAACCAGCATCGTAGAACTGACCAGCCAGATCTCCGCCTCCAACTATCCAGATATTTTTGGTGCTAGCAGCAACTCGCATTTGGGCGTAGGCGTGGTCTACATCTCCATTGACGAATCGGATGTTCGCACCTTCGATCATTGTCAGCTTGCGACTAGAGAATATCCAGGCTGGCTGAGTGTATGGCCACGCAAAGCCAGTCTCAGCGGCAACCTTTTTTGCGTTGCGTACCATCCACTCGTAAGTTGCTGATCCCATTGCCAACGCACCCACATCTGAAATGAACTCTGGATAGCTGGAGTCATTCAGGTCACCAAGCGGAAACAGCCAATCTAGTGAGTCATTCTCAGTAGCAATGAAGCCATCAAGACTTGTCGCTGTGAAATACTGAGTTTTAATTTTTGTATGCAACTCCTAAGTATGACTTCAAGCGTCTAACACTGCCCATCACCCACGCAGATCACCTTTGCATCATAACTGCTGTACGTTCGCTCATTTTTGAAGGTAAGAGGAATTAATACCTTACTGTGTAAGGTTTCAAGGTGATTGTGGATCTGATAGCGGTGATACCATGTAATACTTGGAGCAGGATTTGTCAGATCAACGATGTATTACACGGACTAACAAGACTCGATTTTTCATGTATTACATGGAAAATCGAGATTCAGTCCCCAATTTTGTAAGAGAATCGGCGCATCGGTGTAATACATGGATAAAGAGCATGATCTCCAATTCACCTAACGGTGTAATATACAGCCGAGGTGGAAATGGGACATTCAATTCTGTGTCTTCAAGTCACAGAGTGCTGACTTGAGCGGGGTCAGACGTAATTATGTCTTGCAGTACTCCGAATCTAGCTGATAAAGGGACTCAGGCATTTTCATCAGGGAGAGAATTTGTTTTTGAAGGTCGGACAAAGGCGTGATGAAGATGGTATAATCAGGAAGGTAGTAAAGAGTAAGGTGACAAAAAGCCTGAAGCATTCGCTCCGCAGATGGGCGATTGGTTTTTCGCTTTGGATTGCCATCATAAAGACCAGCCAAAGATTGTTGCGTTTGCTGAAGAGCTAGTCTGACCACAAACTCCATTAGGGTAAATACGCGCAAAGCTATGTTCAAAATGAACAATAGCCTCTAGTCACTTCCATGTAATACATAGAAAGACCTGATCCCTCCTCTCCCCATGTATTACACCGTTGAACTGCCTAACCCTGACCCAAGTATTACACAGTGTCACCACCATCAGATCCACAATCACCTTGAAACCTTACACAGTAAGGTATTAATTCCTCTTACCTTCAAAAATGAGCGAACGTACAGTTCATACTGGAAATGCCAAGAATATCAAGTAGTTGGCTTTCGTGACTTGGCTATTTTTTGGGGAAGGTGGGGGGAAAGGTTTTAAACCCTTACCATGCACCCCTGACCCTAGCCCTGACCACTTAATGAAATTCAAAATTCAAAATTTAATAAATAATTTTGAATTGGAGGGTTCGCGCAGCGTCTCCAAGAGTTGCGACTTGACAGCGCATTTTTGGGTTGGCGTACAACGGTACTTGGCATTACCTCAAAACGCGATATCAGATACTAGTTTTGGTTAACATAGAAATTCCCCTGACATTGCAAATCAACTATGCCCAAGACTTGGAACATCAAGATAGATAACTATTTTCAAGCCAACCCAAACTGCATCATCGCCACTGCTCATGTAGACTCGTTCCCCACAGACCTACCCCTAGAACCCAACATCAGAGAACCAAACCGCAAAAGCGCGACCTACAGACAAGTCTTCGACTCACTGACAACGGAACCCGAAAAATTCTTCTCTCGCCACAGTGGAATCGTTCTGTCAGCTAATATTGCTAAACCTGTCAAGAATAAAACTGAACTAGAACTGGAGATTTTAGAAGCTAACGAGGGGGGCAGTGATGGGATTATCAACGGTGGTCACACAGTTTTAGGGTTTGAGCAAGCGAAAAATTACAACTATAATTTAAGCCAAGCCAGAGTAAAAGTTACCATCCATATTGGACTCTCGGAAGACGAGGCTAAGGATATAGCCCTAGCCTCCAACACCACAACGCCAGTAGATTCTCGCTCCAAAGTCAACGCTAGGGGTGATTACAAATTCATCAAGCAGTACTTAGCTCAGTTAGAACAGAAAGAAGATAGAAAATTCCGCATTGCCTATTATCAAAACCAAAGCGGCGCTCCAAGAAATGCCCAGTGCAATGTCACCCATTTGCTCAAGCTCCTTTACTGCCTCGACAGAAATAAATACAACCCCGACGGCAATAAACGAACCAAACACCCAGTAGGAATGAGTCTTCCAAGTAACATCACAGATGCAGAAAGGGAAAGGTTAACCGCCTTACTGCCTCTCTTGACTCATGCTCTCTGGATAGAGCAAAGACTCTACGAAATAATCCAAGAACATATCAGTAACCCTAGAAGAAAGGGTTCCAACGATTTAGCATCAATTGATATACGTAAAACTACGTTGTTGCCTGACAGCAAGTATTCATTCGGGTTTGGTGCGCCAACTGACTTGGCACTACCGATAATTGCGTCCTATCGGGTATTTTTGGATAAAGACTATAAGTGGATTCTGCCGTTTAACGAATTCGCTGAAGATTTCCTCCAACACTTGTGGAATAACTACTTCCGCAAATACTTGGTGTCGGAGAAAACAGCAGGAAATACAGTAGGTACAAAAATCAGCCGCAATCAAGAGATTTGGGAAAGTCTTTATATCTCGGCGCAAAGTTATCTAAATCAGCACTTGATGAAAATGGTTAACTCCAGCAAGGAAGAAGAATTGAAAGTGACACAAGGGACAAAAGGGCGTGTGCAAGCAGGTAAGAAATAATAGTACAAGGTTTCTATTGAGAGATTCGTTTTGGATGGGCGATGGCTTTTAATAGTAAACAGTTATCAGTAAACTCTTTGGGTTTTAACTGATAACTATTTTAATTGATAGCCTAACTTGTGAAGTCGAAAAAGTGCTATTGCTCACAGATTCTTTTCCATTTGCATATACAATAACAACTGCTCATTAAATGAGTATTTTGTGAATTCAACAGTAGCAAGAGAGGAAAAATAATGGCTGAACTCAAACTCCGGTCAAAAGATCCAGATTCCCTCAGACGGATTATTAAAAGTGCTTTGTCAGAAAGATTACAAAGTGTGACAGCAGGAATCAAAAGAACAGAAGAACGTATTCAAGAATTTGAAACCAAATATAAATTATCGACTGAGGAATTTATCACTCAGTTTAATAATGATGAATTATTCCATAGCTTTGACTTTGATGAGTGGATTGGAGAAGCTCGAATGTTGGCACATTTACAACAAACAAAAGAGTCAATAGAGGAGATTGATTTTGTTGATTGAAGATTATTCTCAGCAAATTCAGCTTTTAATTGAATCCTCAAAAATAGTTAATTTATTCCATGTAGAAACTGAAAAAAGAGGAATATATGAAGGTTTTATCAGAGCCAAACTCGAATTTAAAGATAACTCCTTGCTGCATTTAAGGGAATTTGTTTATGTTGAAATATCACTTGATAGAAAAATGTATAGCTATCAATATATGAATTCAGAGAATAGTCTAATTTTTCGCTATGATAATACTGAACATCACCGAAAACTAAATCTAACTACCTTTCCTCATCATAAACATGATGGGAGTGAGGATAATATCGTTAAATCAGATGCTCCTTTTTTAGCTGAGATCCTAAAAGAAATTGAGAAAATATTAGTATAAGTGCGATTCCTACGGCAGACGTTGCCAATGTCCACAATCCCCCAGCTGTAAAACCCAACCCAATGGCCGTTACACTCACCGAACAATTCGCAGTTCGCACTCTTGCTAACGCCCCGCTCCGCTAACGCAATGACGCTCGTTCCTCTCTACGAGACGCTGCGCGAACGCTAACGCTGCGCTAACGCAATTAAAGTTTATTTCGAGCTTCCCGTAAAAGTTGAGATTGGTAATTCTGAATTTTCTTCAGAATCCTTTCGCGTTGTGGATGCCCTTCAAGAGACTTGTCAATGGCAGCAAATTCGTCTAATACAATCACTTTAGGCTGAACGCTTACATTATTTGCGGCTGGGTCTATGGAGTTCATACTCAATTAGGTTGCTTAACCTCCAGCAGCAATTGCCAAAGCTAGAAGATTCATTGGAGCTTCTGATAGTCTTGAAAAAAACGATTCAAATCATTTAAAAATTGACAAAACAAACTTTTGTTTTCATAAGTACCAGTAGCATTCTCCCAAGAATCGCAAATTCTTGGGTTAGTAAAAGGCAAAATCAAAACAAATAGAGCCGAAATTAAGGGGACAATTAATATAAAGTTTCGGGCATCAGTGATTAAATTACCAACTTCGCTCAGAATAGGTAACTCGTATTGATGACGATGTGTAATTAGGGTATCTTTGGTTTTCTGAGGTTGAGTTTTTTGCTCTTTTTCTAAATTGAGAGTGGGTTGAATATCTATCTCAATAATATTCTTTCTGACTATTTCGATTGCCGTCAATAAATCATCTATAGGTTGCCCATTTTTGGCACGAGTGACAAGTATTGCTTCGAGAATTATCAATCTTAACTTGGAAGTTAATAGTATAGGCATCTGTTGATTAGCTTCATTGATGAAATCCTGTTGTTCCTTGAGGAATTTACTGGTCTGCATATTATGTAGCCACTGTTGTTGAACTAGTCGTTCGCGTTCTGATAGTTTAAAGTTTTGAGAGAGACTGTTAATAAAGTTAACAACACTCGTCGTTAATTTTTCTAAAGGGCTTGAGACTTTTGAAGGGGAGTCGCTTTGGTTGTTGTCTTGCATAGGTTTACTGAGTTTAGTTCTGGTTGCTATTTCCGCCGTCGAATTTGTACTTAATTGGAGAATCTTGAAGCAATCTTTCGATTCCTAAACGGATTAAATCTGGTGGAACTCCATCCAATTTCAATTCGTTTTGAATAAACTCATCAATTGAGTTAGCTGTAGTTTTTTCTAAGAGTGCCAACATCTGTTGAGCTTGAGTTTTTGGTGTATCAATTGATGAATTAGTTTCGACATGAGAAGAATGTTGATCGCTAGGTGCAGAATTAACAAACTGTTTGGTATCCCGGTCATAGCCAGAGAAGTTTTTTAGCTGTGGCATTGGGAACCATTGATTGATGCCGCCGTAATACACTGCTCGACCAACTGGTGATTGTGCGGCAATTTCCATGACTTGGGTGGAAGTAATCTTGCGATCGCTGGGTATGAGTTGAGTGGCAATCATGGCGTTGTAAGCTGGGACGTTATCTGGAGAAACTAAGGCAACAGATGTTAACTGCGATCGCAGTCCGCCAGAAATGCCCAAGTCGTCCGTGTGAGGATTTTGAACGACAATCCAGAAATGCCAACCAGAACTATCACCGCAAGAACAGTAAGAGATGATTTTGTCTTTGAGCCAACCAATTTCACCCTTGGTATTCTTGAACTTGGAACAAACAGCCGTACCTTCATCTAAAATGATGAGCTTTGGGCTAGAGATTTTCTGGAACTCGGTAAAACATTCTTTGACCCACTTGACCGCTTCGACTGGCGACATTTCTAGGATTTTAGCCCGTTTAAAAGTATCAACACGACCTAAGAAATATCCAGTTTCTTTCTCGTCACCTTTGGGGTCAATATAAAAGATGTGTATGCCAGGATGTAGCCGCTTAATAGCATCGATTGCATTGCTAATGGTGATGCCTTTGCCAGAACCAGGGACACCAACCCACAGCATATTGGTAACTTTTTTGGCGATGTGACCGATTAGGTCATACTGCGCTTGGGGTTTAGTGGTGTAGGTGGAGATATCGGTATTGACTGGAGAGGGAAAAGCTGGGGGCAGAGGGGAAAGATTCTCTCCCATGCACCCTGCACCCTGCTCCTTGTCCTCTTCAACCCTTGCTCCCACAGCATGATTTGGTAATTGAGCAAATCGAGCTTGTGGGATACCAAGATTTTGCGGTTGTATCGCCTCTTGAATAACTGTTACTTGTTGGTAGTTAACTCGTGGGTCAATTGTCACTTGCGCTAAATGCCCAGACAATTGCTCACGGGTGGGAAACTGCCCACGTAGCTGAATAAACCAATCAAGTAACCAACGGTAAGCGTAAAATCTTTTTCCTGGCTCAACGGCACTCAAGTATTCACACACCACATGAGATGATTGCTTGAGCATGGCAAACTCATACTTAGACATTGGCTCCAGATGCAGCATCAAGTCAGCAATTTCATTTTGGTTAGCGAAATATTCAGCCCGTGCAACGCTATCACCCATTGCCGAAAGGAAACTGAAGAAGTCGCCACGGATAAAGGGAATCGGTGCAAATTGATGAGTATCGTTTAAGTCCTGAACAATTGACCACAGATAACCAACACCAGCTACAACCGCACCGATTGGAGCAAGAGGGGATGTAGCATAACAAACTGCACCAGTAACAGAGGTGGCCAGTGTGATGAACTTAGCGAGATTCATGCCATTACGCTCATCTTTGGCGCGGACTAATAACTGATCTTGACGCTCTTGTAACCAAGAAGCGGTATTCCCAGCTTCCAAATACTCAATGCTGGGGTAATCGTCACGTAAAAGTGCCGTCTCTTTAGTTCCTAGCATTGGCATTTGTTGCTGCATGTGAATTCCTCTTACTTAGTTAATTTCCAAATGCTGTAACCAATCTCGCCTGCCATCATTGAAGCTACATTGTAAGCAAAGCAAGCCAAGATCACACCAGGATTCGTGTAACGGAAAGGATTACGACCAACGAAGGTAGTAGTCAGATCCAACACCCAGAAAAACAGTGCGATCGCTCCACCTGTGTGGCGTTCTTTCATACCGGCAGCTTTATAATCACCCCATAAAGCCACGGTCAAATCGATGTTTCCAGTCGGTTTTGTACCCAAAGTATATTGCTTGGAATCTTCAAATTCATGCTTGGCTTGCTGAGGATCTTTACCACGCAATGTCCGAGCTTCCATCACTTGGACTAATGCAGAGATGCCAAAACTAATCCAGAACAACACATTGAACGGTAATTGTAACCAACCGATCCAACCGATCCATTCTTGCTCAAACCACGGTAGGAGGGGTTTTCCCTGGAATAAAACTTGCCAGATGCTATCAGTAGAAAGCAGTGTACCAATCCAGAAACCAATTGCACCAACGAGCTTATATCCGGGTGTGCCTGGGGTAACAAATTGGGCAATGATATGTGAGATAAAGATGACTGGCAGTGAAATTAATGCCACAATCCACCGAGCTAATAATTCTAAGTAGTCACCCCCTGCTTTTTTCGGCTCTCCTTGTGAAGATGGTTCTGGGTTTGGTTGTGAATTAGATTTGTTTGGAGTGAGATATTTCATAAATCAATCGTGAGAATCTTGGTACAGTGGCGAATTTTTACAAGCATTTTTGAATCTATGCTTCCACCGCCATTGCCTCTGTTCAATGCGTCCAATACATAAACCAGTTGAGTCATACACAAAAACTGTCTCATCTTCTAAATAACCTGTAGTGTCAGGTCTAGGGTTACGTTTTTTTGAGTCTAGATAGTTCCTGATTCGTAACTTACTGAATGAGGGCGTAACTCCAAGAGAGTTAATTTTGTCGGCGGTAGCTGCCCTTTGCTCGGCTTTAATGCGTTCTAATTCTTCAGACTCTCGAATAGTAATGCCACTGTTGTAAGTTTTGAATTGGGCTGGCAGTTGTGATAGCCAAGGACTTGCGATTAACCCCATGCCCAATAATCCCAACATCGCTTGCTTCTGGTATTTCATTGTTGAAGCTCATCGATAGTTTGTGTTGTCTGGGGTGGCGGTGCATTAACAACACGAACATAAACAGACAGCCCAATGCAAACTAGAAAAAAAATGACTGAGAATCCGAAAAGATTCTGCTCGAAAAACTTGCGCCATTTTAAGTTGGAGACTGGAGTTGTTTGCTCATTAAAGAGCGTGTCAAATTTTTCAGATCCTGAATCGTCGCAGGTAGTTTCGACTTTTTTTCTGGTGTCGGCACTCCTAATTCGTCTAAAAATGCTTTCGGGTCAAAACCAACAGTTGCAGCAGTAGTCAGGGTTTGAATTTGTTTCTTTACCTCATCCCCAGTCTTTAAACCGTACTCAAGAGTAATTTGTTGCCTGATTTGGGGATCTTTGGCCAATTGATAAATAAACGCTATTTCATCAAAACCTTGCTCTGTGCGTCGCTGTAATGAACGAGCATCAAGTTCACTGGTGATCTCATCGAACAATTCTTGCTCAAACTCATGAACTGCCAGCGCTTGAGCAACAGTTTTGCCTGCCACAATGTCCAAGAATGCTTTAAAAGTTTCCCGACTGACTCCAGCAAGATGCAATTGTTCACTCACATTTTCTATGGAAGCCGCCTGTATATTCGCCAAATTGCTCGAACCTCCTAACAGCTTCGATTGGTCGAAGGTTGTTTGCGCTAAATTAAACAACCTCTCTAAGCGATCGCTGATTTCTACAGGAAATTCTTCTGCATTTGGATCAACTGTTGGATCTGATGCGGCAAGCTGTTCTAATCCAGCAATAATTTGTTGTGGGCTGTAGCTAGCACTTAATAATTCAAACAATTCTGCGCGAGTAAATGTACTATTCGACATGATATGTCTCTCCTAAACCATGTGATGTGAATCTAAGTTGTTCTTGTTCAAAGTTGCTGCGAGTATATTCACCTTTGTTAGCTTCAATAATGGCCTCAACAAGGGGCTTTTTATCAATGCCTTGAACAATGTCAGAAAACAATTCGCCAATCTTTCCTACTACCCATACTTGGTACGTTGTCATTAATGGCGCACGTAGTCTCTTTTCTTGAGCAAAAGCTTTCATTCTTAAGAGTATTAATCTATACTCTGGAACAAGTTGGGCTACTTCTGTCCACCGTTCTAATGTACGGGGGCAGATGCCTAAAATTTTAGTTGCTTTGGCTTTTGACATCGGTAAAAGCAAGAAATTGACTCCCGATTGGCTTGGTTTTTGATGAAAAAGTTGTTCTCTCCATTGTGACTTCATGAACTTAGTCAAATCCGTGTCAATAGTCTCAAAAAGATAGTCAATATCTGTGTCAAGCTCCGTATCAATCTCTGTATCAATACCATTGTCAATATCTGTATCAATATTGATGTCCATGACAAACAACTATTGACTATCTATTGACCTTGCTCTTTTATAATAAAAAATCCGCCTTCATACGGGTAGTGTCTGTGTGACCTTTTTGGATTTAAGAAGCACTTAAATATAAATCTAGTAAACCAAAATGATTTAAGACAGATTCTTTTGGTTGTTGGTAACGACTACTATACTCGTCAGCTAACCAGTGCTTTAAAGTTTCTGGTGGGTAATCGCTTAGTTCATGAATCTCGGACACCGATAATCCATACTTTAATTTAAATTCTTTAGGATGAATCCGTTTCACCTTCAATAAATGTTTGTTTGACATAAGGCAATTACTTATAAAATCTTTTATCCGATGCGTTTTGATGCAGTGATACCGAAGGCACAATTTTGTACCTTCGGTAAAAAGCAAGCAGACCATGAGTGAGGCTCGATCTCAAACAAAGTAGCATTAAGGCTTTGGGACACGCGGATGATTTAGATGAGGCTCTACACCCTAGTAATTCCGTTAAAATAACTGTCTCATGGTCTGCTTAATCCCTTGCCCTGACTGATTCTGCACCTCTATAAGAAAGAAAATTCATTTTTTTGAATTTTGCAGAAAATCCCGGTTTTTAGTTGTTCTATTTGAAGTGGGTTTTTTGATTTGTTCTGTAGTCATTTTTGAAGCCTGACTTTGTTTGACCAACACCGATCGCAAATACCGCCGGCACTCCCCCTCTCCCCGGTGTATGAGAATCCGCAGCGCCTGAATCTCCTGGATCGGAGAAACACAAATCTCAGCAATCGCACTAATCAAATTCTGTTGCTGATGTACATAATCTTGATGCTGCTCCTCTAATTCCTGAATCTTGGAGTTCAACTGTTGTATCTGCCGTAATGCTTGCGTCAGAGACGATTCTTTGTTTTGAGAGCGATTATTTAGAGTTAACGTCATTTTTTGTTGCTCCTATTTAAATTGTTAAAGCTTTGCCAATCTGGGCATTTATCACCTTGCCAGCCTTTGGGATGAATAGTGCAATTGAGGGTTACGCCGTTGTAGACACCCCCGTGGAAATACTTGCAACCTCGGCACGGAATAGGCACTGGTCTGGGTTTCAATGATTCTTCAAATTGCGCTGCTTCAATCCGACTACCAATAAACATGGTCAATCCAGTTGCCATCATGCTGAAACTGAAAACTAGCCTCGCTCCACTTGCAGGTATTGTTATGTTGAAGTAATTGGTTTTATTTTGTCCAAAAACCATGACACAACCACTCAAAACAGTGGAAAATGCGAAAACTCCAATGGCAGATTTAAGAATCAATTGCTTTGTGTTCATCTTTGCTTTTTAGGTGGTTCATTCTGAGATAACAGAGTGCCAAAATCATAAATCGTTACTGTTGGTTTTGGTTCCGGCTCCAGTTTTGGTTTCGACTCTATTACCAATTCAGGACTACCCAAACCGAGTGCATTTTTAATCTCCTGTTCCATATCAAAATTCTCCTTTTTGGGACATCTGCTCTACGCCATCAATTGCTTTAACTAACTCAAATAAAACGTTGACAGCATCGTTTAAGACCACATCATTAGTAGTAGAGAAATACTGTGATGACTGAATGTTACGATAATCTCGGCTACTTTGTACAAGCCGCAATGTATGTTGACAACCCTGCAATATAGCCCGAATCTCTGATGTAGTTAGTTTAATTTTCATTGCTGTTTCTCTCTAAAATTTGTCTCTTTGAATACTAAAACTTGCCCCCATCAAAGAACTGCCCAAAAATACTGAACAACTAACCAACATTGCACCCAAGCAAATGTTTTTCTGCTGCTGCCAACCAGAAATGATAATGTTAGGATTAGCATTTCTATCGATAATTTCTAAACCCCAGCACGCAAGCGCCCCAACTCCTGAAAAACCAGTTAAAAGTAGAGAGCTGATTGCAAATGTTTCTATGGTGCGGTTAATGAATACTTTGGGGTTGAATCTTTTTCGAGTCCGACGAAGAACTAATTTATTCGGAGTGTTTGAGGGCATAGATGATTGATGAGTTATTTTCTGTGTTTTCATTATTTTTTATTTCCGAAACGACAACATCAACTAAAAGAATATTTATTTTTAACCTATCTGCTATTAAGGCATTAACTCTTTGCAAAGCATTCAAGTATTTGAAATAGCCCTGCTCACCCATTTGTTCAATAGTTTTAGCTGCTGATGCTTTCTGATATTTGGAGTGAAATATATTTCTAAGTTGCAGTAGTCTTTTTAAATCACTCATAATCTTTTCCCCTTTATTTTGATGAATGAAATTCCCCAATATGACAGAACCAGAGGCAATCACGCAAATTGTGACATTTAATCAAGTTCTGGTAGTCTAGCCAAATGCTCAATCACAGCTTGACGCTGTTTAGTAGTGAAGTACTTCTTTTGTTGAAACCAGTCTCGCAATTTGACTAAAAAATCATCATTAGTTAACCAATCATCTTCAACGTAAGCCTCAATAATTTCAACTAGCTCCTGATTCGTTTTCTGCTGATAATTTTCACAGTTTACGGTATCTAAATATTCTTCTTTTAATGCCATATCTTCTGCCAAGTCAGCCATTTCTCCCATAACTACCTCCTAGTTTAAAATTAGTGATGTACGCTAAGTTCAGGCAATTGTGCAAGCGCTCCTTCCATCCATACCTGAATTGCTTCCATCTCAGAAACACCTCGCAGTACAGCATCGATTACGTGTTTCTGATAAGAATTAACAGCATGATTCGGATTCCCAAACTTATTACCAGCCCAAGCCAAACACATAGTTTTCACTAGTTCGTCAATCTGAACAGAATCAAGCTCACTGGGACTTGATGGAACAATTCGCAATTCGCAATTCGCAATTCGCAATTGTGAACATAATTGAATAATTGCTGCATTTAGGGTACAAGCCCCTAATTTCAATTAGAAAAAAATCTCTTAGACGTAGTATCAATATCCAAGTCCCTAACTTTAGTTATAGAGTAATAATTGCGAATTGCGAATTGCGAATTGGAGATGATACTCTCTCCAGATTCATGAAAAACATGAGTCCGTAGTACGGTTTTACCTTCAAATATTTCGGTGGTTTGAATTATCACCAATCCATGTTTACCAAGCGCAGGAGTGACGGCATCCAATACAGCATCTAGTGTTGCATATTTGCGTTTATAGTGAGGATTAGTACCGTCTTTTTGAATGGGGTTAAACTCTGCCTTTGCTTTGATTAAAGCTTTGATTAATTCTTGCATTTTCCAGATCCTCTTTTACCAATCGCTTTCGTTGATATCACCAGACACTTTTTTGCTAGATTTAGCCTTATTTATCTGAAACTCTGAGGCTTTCAAGACAGGCATTGCCGCTTGTTTTACCGAAGCTTTAGCTTGGTGATAGAGGAATTGGGTTATTCCATCCGCGTCTTCCCCATCTTCCACTTGCGCCCAGAGAGAACAACCTAATTCCAGTGATTCGTAGTCGCCAAGGTTGAATTTTCTGGAGTAACTAACAGATACAGTTGTGAATTTCATTTTGGTTATTAATTTTCTTCGTTAGTATCAACCATTTCAATGTTGAGTCTTTGACACAAATCGCTAGCTTTTACACCAATAATTCCTGGCTCAATTTCAGTAGATAACTCCTCGATAATTGAGTGAAAGCCAGGATCTTGTTCATTGATTTCCACCTCAATTAAACCTGCATTATTCGATACAACAGTTGCCCAAGTTGGTAAAGTTTGAGGAATACTCGTTGCGTAGAATTTCATACTTGTGATTCCTGATTAAACTTGACTTCAACAACTTCTTCCAAACACCCTATCGCTTCACTCAAATAATGCAGGACATCGCCTACATGGGTTGCAGCTTCTGGGTCAATCTTTTTATCAGCAATCAACGAAAGCCAGTTTTCATCTTGAGCAATCGTCTGAATATCGAGGTAGCACGAATTGAATTGGTTCAGTATTTCTGTGGTTTTCATTGGTATTATTTATGAAGCTAAATAGTTTTATTGAGGAGGTGGGCTGTCAAGACCCACCTTTTTCCTTACGCTGCAACCAAACCGCTAGTTTCTGGCGTTGGTACGTATCTCTTCAAGCGTTCCCACTCTTCACTCGTCAGTGCATCAAATTCAATATCTAGCAACTCTTCTTCTGTGGGTGGTTTTTCTGTAGTCGCTGTTAATCTACCTGTAATTACCATGAAGTCATTTAATCCCACTGCTGCATCAACCGGCTTGGCGTATCGAATCTTATCTACAGCATTCGACCAGTGCGTAATGTGTTGAAATATCACCCCAATCATGGAATGAGCTTTGTATACTCGATAAACTCTGGGGCAGGCTCCATTCACGTAAACAAGCTTGTAGGGAGGAATTTCTTGTACCTCTGCATTGGGGTCTGTTGGAGGGAGGAGAATTCTCTCGTGACAATTGCCTACTTCAAGTGAGAGGTTACTTGCTGCACTTTGTGTCATGATTATTATTTCTTAAGCGATTACACTTTGGAGGCGATTGCAATTCTTTTGGTGTGCAATCGCCCTTTCTCCAACAGACCCTTACGCCGCTACTGCCGTTCGGACTCCCAACAACGCAATCACATCTTTTGCACTGCCAGCAACCCGATTCACCCCGTACTGTCTCGGTCTTGCGTACCAGCTTTGGTCATTGCACCCGATGAAGCCGACCAAATGCCCGTCTCGGTAGAGTTTGGCACTGAACGAAAGCCAGTCAATCTCACCGTGGTACACACCAAAAGCAGTGCAGGCTTTTTCTAGTTCCTCGCTTAATCGTTCGTTGCGCTCCAGGGGTGTTTCTGTTGACACTTCTCGACCTAAAGGTACGAGGATTCTTGCTTCATAGGGATTCCAGTGAATTTACCCTCAGCAAGCATCTTGACCGTATGCCCTACGGCTGCAAGCCCCCTTAACAGAATTACTTGTGCGGCTGCAACATCTCTATCAGCTATATAGCCGCAATTTGAACAAACATGAGTACGAACAGAAAGCTCTTTTTTGCCTGTCTCAACTCCGCAACTAGGACAAATCTGGCTGGTTTTGCGACTGTCTACTTTCTGGAAATAGACACCACGTTTAAAACAAGTCTGCTGTAGTATGTTGAAAAATTGCCCAAAACCAGCATCTAAACAGTGTTTGCCCAAGATTCCACGGGATAAACCAACTAAATTTAAATCTTCAACAAACACCATCCCTGTATCATCACAGATTTTATGAGACATCTTTCTATGCCAGTCTTTACGACAATTGGCGATGTATTCATGTAAAGATGCAACTTTCTTCTGAGCTTTCTTCCAATTGTTCGAGCCAATACGTTTTCTTGAGACACGCTTTTGTAGCAATTTCAGCTTACGTTCGGCATCTACAAAAAACCTCGGACGCTTAACAAGAATACCATTAGAAGTTGCAATAAAACTTGTTAAGCCTACGTCAATTCCTATTGCTTCACCGTGCGGGATTGGTTGTGGTAAAGATACATCCCATTGCACAATTAGCATTACATACCAACCAGAAGCACGTTTAACAATTTGAGCTTGTTTAACCCTACCACTATCAGGCATTTGCCGTGATTGATAAAATTTAACCCAACCGAGCTTTGGTAGTTTAACCTTTCCCTTCTGAATGGGATCAACACCTAATTGGGGAAATACAAAAGAGCGCATTCTCCCAGGTTTTTTAAATCTGGGAAATCCATTGTTGCGTTTCCACATTGCAATAAAAGCATTTTCAAGCCGTTTTAGAGCTTGTCGCAAAACTTGCGCTGCAACTCCACCAAGTTTAGGATATTTCTTTTTTGCTTGAGTTAATCCTTTGCATTGATTGAAGTAGTTTGGTCGTGGTGTCTCAACAGGAATGATGTACTCAGAGCGTAGTGAACAAGCATTAATCTGACAAGAACGAGATTTAATCCAGTCTTTGCGCTCTGTCAAAGCATAGTTATAGACACGGCGGCATTGTTCTAACCAGTCTTCAAATAATGCTATTTGGCTTTGTGTGGGTTTAAGTTTAAATTCGTAGGTCAGAGTGAACACTTGAACTATCTCCTAGTTCTTTTTAGTTTTGACTAACCAACTAAATACCTAACAATTTGCGGATCTATGGCAGTAATCCGCTTTTTAATTGATTGTGGGTTGCATTGTTCTAATTGATGAATGAAGAGATTATTCAGGAGCCAGGAGAGAATGCTGACTCCTGACTTCTGTTTACACTGCTACTAACTCTGGATTCTCAAGCAAATGTCGCAATTCATCAGAACTCATTTGCTCAAGCGGTTGGTATTGCAAGTATTCATCAACAGGTATTGTTTCGGCAGTGGGTAACATCTCAGCTTTCGACAACCACCAAACTGCATCTAGCGCTGAGTTGCACAATATACGTTTTTGTTTTTCCTCTGTACGCATTACCCACCAGCCGTTGTCAGTGCATCCCACTTCACCCAGCTTGTAATCGCTGCTGTAAATACCATCGTCCAGGATTTCAAAGCCAAACTTCTCGCATTCAGCAAAAACCTGGGACATGATTTCGTTACCAGTGGTGCAAACTTCTTCTGGTTGTGGAGTTGGCAATGGAGCTTCGAGCGTGCCTTGTTTATGATGCCAAGTAATATAACTGTTGCATTTAGCCCAGGTATTGGCGCGATGTTTTTCTTTGGCGTTAACCATGACTACCCAAGGCTGAGTTAAGTCATCGTCGTAGGTGATAGCTGCTACTAACTTTTCACCAAGATAATATTCGTGATCGTAGAAAGATATTTCGACTGTTGTTAAATGTTCTGGTGCTACAGCTTCCGCTTGGGTTTTGAGATGGTGGTTTAGTTCAGCTTGTGCTAGGGCTTGCTCATCAACAGAAGAACTAGGAATTGCTTGCTGTGTATATGTTGTATAAGGCATAATAGAGTTCCTTGATAAAAGGGGAAAAGGCGATCGCTGAGTTTTCCAGACATGAGCGATCGCTTTTGTTATATGTGCAAACGACGTTGTGGTTTAGCACAACGCTTTCAAAAAAATTTGGCGTAGCCATCAAAGCTAGTTGCTAAGAGCATTATCAAGACAGCAGACGGCAGCATCAGGGGACGTGTACAGCTTTAACAACGTCAAAAGCTAATCGTCTAACGTCTTTTGTTAATCATTTATTAAGTGCAAATCCATTTCCCATCTGTGTACCCATCGCCTTCTCTGGTTGCGCCAGTGCCTCAGTTGTTCCTCAAGCGGTCACTCTGGATTGTGCTGTCAAAGTTCAGATAGTGCAAACCCTTTTTGCGTTCGGGTGCAGGCGGTTACGTTTCCTTGCCCTTACACCTATAATATAAACCATTAGCTAATGGTTGTCAACTGTTAAGAGCATCATTATTTTATGCTTGATTTTTATAAACCATCAGCTTATGATTCATAGAAGATAGCTAATATTTTGATGCTTTAGTTAAAGGAGGTGAATTCAGCAGCAGTTCTTACCTTGGCATCATTATTAATCTCTGAAATTCCATAAACCATTAGCTGTCAGTTGTCAACCAACAACTAATAGTTAATGCTTCAATCAAAGGAGGTGAATTAGGAGATGGAAGTGAAAGTAACGATTACGATTGATGTTCCAGGGTTAGAGAATGATTTAGCTGAGGCAATGAAGCAGAAGGGTCTATCTTTTCAAAAACTTGGTGAAGCCGCAGGTGTTACAGGTACGGCTGTCTGGCAAATAACCAGCAACAAGAATAAATCTATTAAGGTGGAAACTCTCGGCAGAATCGCTAAGGTACTGGGAATTGAGTGTCAACCCAATATAGAATCACTTGCGATTGAAGAGGTTAAAAGTGCATTTGGCGAAACCTCCTAACTAAAAGCGATCGCCCACCGTCCAAAGTTTGCGATCGCCCCAACTAAACCCTGAAGAAAGGAATAGCTATGTCTAACCTATCAGTTTTTAGCTTTGAGTCTCAAGAAGTTAGATTTGTTGGTACAGCAGAAAAAACCAGAATGGGTGGCTGCTGATGTGTGTGCTTGTTTGCAATTAAGGGATACAAGTAAAGCACTAGAGACTTTGGAGCCATCCGAAAAGGGTACGAAGAATGTTCGTACCCTTGGTGGTGAGCAAGAAATGTTGACTGTCAATGAACCAGGGCTTTATCGTCTTGTATTTAAGTCCCGTAAACCAGTTGCCAAACGTTTCCAGTACTGGGTGTTTCATGAAGTCCTACCCTCTATTCGTAAGACAGGTGGATACTCGGTTGCTCCAGGAACCATGACCCAGATTCAAATCCTTGCTGCACTCGCCCAACAGATGGCAGAACAAGAGCAAAGGCTATTGGAACAAGAACGCCGTCACAACGAAGTACTGGCAAGACTAAAAGCGGTTGAAGTTGAACAAGATCGGTTCAATAGCCCATGTGGTCACAAGTACAGCGTTATGGGTTTTGCTAAACTTCGAGGACTTGAGATATCACTCTCACAAGCCGGCAGCAAGGGAAAGAAAGCTAGCGCGTTATGCCGCAAGCAGGGGGTAGAAGTTGAACAGATACATGACCCAAGGTTCGGCTATGTGGGTTTATACCCTGAAAGCATTTTAGATCAAGTCTTTTCTAGCAATTCAAAAGATTTTGCGATCGCTCGGCACTAAACAAAGTGCGAAGTAGTTTTTAAGAAAGCATATTCACAAATAGTTCAGGGTTCTAACTCGGTGAAGTATTAAGTCTGCACCGTCAATATTTTCATGCTCAAAACCCAATGAAGGATGAGAACAAAACATAGAGGGGAAAATGAGTAATTCTGTTGTATGCAATCGCAGCGATTTTGCAATAGTCGTTCCATCGTTTTTAGACGACTATGGGCTTAATCCTCAAGAGTATCGTTTATATGGGCACATAGTTAGACGAGCCGGAAAAGACGGATGTTTTGAATCAATTCCTAACATGGCAGCAATCTGTTTAAAGGGACTTCCAGAAAATAAAATATACAGTTAATGAAAATGATAATCATTGTGAGGGGGGAGGAAGAGGCTGCCGACGGCAGCCTCTTCCTCCCCATTTTGTAGTAAATTCGATGATGATTGAATTTGTGGGTGGAAAAAAGTGTCTATAGAATTAACAGATTCACTGAAGAAGTTGTTGAAAGAAACCGCACAGCAATTAAAAGGAGCAGCGAAGCGTAAATTTATAGCACAAACAGTTATGGCATTAGGACACGGAGGGCAGTCTAAAGCAGAGAGAGAGCTAGGATGGAATCGTGTAACTATTGGTAAAGGAGTTAAAGAATTAAATAGTGGTATCATTTGTGTGGATAATTATCGAGGTAGAGGGCGTTATAAATCAGAAGCCAAACTGCCAAATCTTTTAGAAGATATAAAAAAATTGGTCGATTCTCAAAGTCAAATAGACCCTACTTTTAAAAGCCAAAGACTATATACACGCCTTTCTGCTGCGGAAGTGAGGCATCAATTAATTAAGAAATTTGGTTATGCAGATGAAGAATTACCAACTTCAGAAACAATTCGTGTCAAGTTAAATGATTTAGGGTATCGCCTCAAAAGGGTTGCCAAAATTCAACCTCAAAAAAAATTCCCGAAACTGATGCAATCTTTGAGCAATTAGCTATAGTTCACCAAGAAACTTCAGAAGATCCAAGCGTTTTACGCTTAAGTTTGGATGCAAAAGCTCGTGTCAATATCGGCTCCTTTGATCGTGGTGGTAGAAATCGAGTACCAACGGAAACTGATGACCATGACTTCAAACCAAAAACAACTGTGGCTCCTTATGGCATCTTCCTTCCAGAGGTTGACGAGCTATTTTTATATTTCACAGAATCCAAAGTAACTAGCGATTTTATCGTTGACATTTTAGAGGATTTTTGGAAATCAGAAAGCTGGCGATTTTCGGAAATAAAAACAATACTAATTAATCAAGATAATGGAGGAGAGAATAGTTCTCGACGTACTCAGTTTATGAAACGTATAGTTGAATTTGCTCAATCATACAAATTAAATATACGTTTAGCTTACTATCCTCCCTATCACAGTAAATATAATCCCATTGAAAGAACTTGGGCTGCCTTGGAAAATCATTGGAATGGCAGTATTTTAGATCAAGTTGAAACTGCATTAAATTTTGCTAAAACTATGACATGGAATGGAAAAAGTCCAGTTGTTAAGTTAGTTACTCAAACTTACTCTAGCGGAGTTCGTTTAACTAAAAAAGCCATGCAAGAAATTGAAAATAAGATTGAACGTTTGACTAATTTTACCGAAGATAATTTACCAAATTTAGGTAAGTGGTTTATTGATATCTGTTGTGGAGTAACGTAATTTCCAAAAAGTTAAAAGCGCCAAAATAATCGATATCAATTCTGCTCACTGCATTTAAGAACTATCTTTGTGCAGACATTTGTCTTGCATATTTATTGGGAGAGAGCGGTTGCCGAAGGCAACCGCTCTCTCCCTCCTTAAAATGATTATCATTTTTATTTAGTGTATATTTTATTCTCTGGAAGTCCCTAATCAATGTGAATTAGTTATTGTGTCAGGGCGAGTGGTTGATATCAAATGGGTTGACTTTTAAACAGCAAACTCAATACCAGAGTGTCTTATGGAATACTACAAGCAGAACGAATACTTACAAACTTGGAATTGTCAAGATATTCCGGGTGAATATAATTTCCACCAGCTTATATGTCAAGAGGTAGTTAATAAGGAGAAAAAGGAGTGACCATTTTTACCTCTTACTATGCAGGAGAAATCAGAGGCGAAGCCGTCTCCATCTCTTTATATCCTCCAAAAGGCTTTCAAGGCAAGCACTTACCTTTATTTGCTCCAACGCCGGAGCTACTGAAATGGTGGAAGTCTTCAGCGTCAGATATTAATGCTGAACAAGAATACACCCGCCAATTCCACGAAATTTTGCTTTGTAGGCAGCAGCTGATTGATATTTGGGTTGCAAAACAGCAGCAAAACTCACATGACATTACATTGTGCTGCTACGAAAAAACTGGCGATTTTTGCCATCGACATCAAGTTGGACGTGAAGTTATCCAACGGTATCTGCCTAAACTTTGGGGCGGGGAAGTTGGGTTAGGAACTGTTACCCAAGAGAAAATGCCCACAGATTGTGGACAAAAAATAATACTCCCTACTACATATCCACTTCAAGTATTGAGTCTGATCAAGAAATGTTATGAGTTGGGGTATCCTGTAAAGTGCGATCGCTTAGAATGCGGATACTACCAAGTTACCCTCAATGGAGAAGACTTAAGTGTGTGGTCAGAGTTGGGTGTGCTTGCTGTATTATCCGGGTTGCAGGAGAAGTTTTACCGTGAGCGCTTAATTCCGTCAGTGGCTATGGCTGCAAAAACAAGGGTTAAGAATAATCAGCAAGATATCAAGATGCCTTCGTGGATTTTGGCTAGTAATACTCAGTCGGAAGTTTCAGCCCTAGTGGATCAGCCAGCAACAGAAGAGTTAAAGCCATCCCGCGCAGAAACACGTATTGTTGAGCAGATGAGTCTGCTTTGACTATTGTTGCGCGGTCTGGATCGCATCTGGTGTTGATTGAAAAACTGAATTTGGTAGGGATTTTAAGAAAAAGCTCAGGTTTCAAGTATTTGCTCTCGTGTTGGAGTGACGATCCGGCTTTGCAGATTGTGATCAAGAAATTGCTGGTCAGTTTTCCCTAATGGAGGGTAGCAGTTATAGATGGGAAATTACTTGAGCGCAATGAGTAAAAATTGCTGGACACATTGTAGCCATTGCCTCACTTTGATAAAAATTCCCTGTATACAGCGCTTCCTAGCTATTATGCAGCAATACAGTTTTTCTCCTTGCCCTCTCCTATCAAAGCTTTCAGATTTGGGGATGTACTTTATAGCTGCCGTAAGTACTGTATTTTGAGTTAATTGAGTTTCAATAATTGAAAACCAGTGGCTTCAATATAAAATATGGTGTTTAACCCTGTGTTTTCCTTTACCTATGCCGATCTTGACAGCAGAAATCCTCTGCTTAGAAGCTGAAATATTTTCATTAGCCGAGTCTCAGCATCCAGAACCTCTGCTGTATGGTGTTACTGATGGAAAAGCTGTCGGAACTTACCTGGAACAGAAATTTCGACTTTACTTAAAAACTAAGTACGATTTCATACAAGGAAACTCTGCAAGTGGTATTGATTTTCCGGGGTTGCTTATAGATATGAAGGTAACAAGTATTAGACAACCACAATCATCATGCCCATTCAAATCTGCGCGTCAAAAAATTTTTGGGCTTGGCTATTCGTTGCTTATCTTTGTCTACGATAAGGCAGATAATAGTATAAACCGCACGGCAACTCTGAATATTTTGCATACGATTTACGTAAGCGCTGAAAGAACAGCAGATTTCCAGATGACACGTGGGATTTCTAATATTTTAGAAAACGAAGGTAATAAAGATGACCTAATTTCTTTTATGCTCGACCGCAATTTGCCTGTTGACGAACTTGAAGCAAGTAACATCGCGGATGAAATATTGATCAATCCACCTTTACAGGGATTTTTAACTATTTCCAATGCTTTGCAATGGCGGCTTCAGTATGGGAGAGTGATAGAACGTGCTGGTCAAGAAAAAGGTATAATTACCGTTTATAGAGCTAATCCCTGATGCGTACTGTTCAGAAACTTAAAATAGAATACGGTGATTTTCAAACGCCGATAGAATTAGCCGATCAGGTATGTAAAAAGCTAGTAGAGCTTGGTGTTAAACCAGATATTATAATTGAGCCTACTTGTGGAATAGGAAATTTTATTGAAGCTGCCTCATCTTGTTTTGAATCAGCAAAAAAAATTGTAGGAATTGAATTGAGCCTTGATTACTTTAGACAGATTCTAGAAGAAGAAAAGTTTTTACATGACCAAAGAATTGAAATTAAATGTGAAGATTTTTTTCAAGTAGATTGGTTATCACTAATAGGTGAATCAAATGAAGAAATATTAGTGCTTGGTAATTTACCTTGGGTAACAAACTCACAGCAGGGTAGTATTGGGGGCGTAAATTTGCCCAAAAAGAGCAATTTTCAAAATCATACTGGTTTAGATGCAATTACGGGAAAAAGTAATTTTGATATATCAGAATGGATGCTCATACAGTTTGTACAATACTTACAGAAGCATAATAGTTATCTAGCGATGCTTTGTAAAACTTCGGTTTCTAGAAAAATATTAAATTATATCTATTCTGAAAAGCTAAATCTTGCTTACTGTGCAGTTTACAAGATAGATTCTAAAAAATATTTTGATGCTGCTGTTGAAGCTTGCTTATTTTTCTGTAAATTTGATTCAAACTCACAGAAGTATTATTGTGATGTATTTAATAGTCTAGAAAGCTTAGTTTGCTCTCGTATAGGCTATTCAAATAATATTCTTGTTAGGGATTTGATTACATTTAAACAAGTAGAAAACTTATATAATAAACAATCAAAAACAAAATGGCGTTCTGGTATTAAGCATGATTGCGCTAGCGTAATGGAATTTCGCAAAAATAATGACTATTTTATAAACGGGTTAGGAGAATCTTATGAACTCGAAGAAACTTATATTTTCCCTTTAATCAAAGGTTCTTCCGTTGCCCAAAATAAAACAAAAGCGACTGATCGATATATGTTAGTTACTCAAAGTCTCGTTGGCGAGTCTACTGAATCTATAAAATATTTAGCGCCTAAAACATGGGCATATTTAGAAAAGCACGAAAGTCTTTTAAATAGTAGAAAAAGTAAAATTTATCAAAATAGCGCTAGATTCTCTATTTTTGGTGTTGGTTCATATACTTTTGCACCTTGGAAAATAGCAATATGTGGACTTTACAAAAAATTAAGTTTTAGGTTAGTCGGTCAAATAAATCAAAAGCCTGTTATTTTTGATGATACTGTTTATTTTCTCAGCTTTTTTGATGAGGAAAGTGCATACGAATCATATCAACTTCTAACTTCTTCACTAGCGAAAGATTTTTATTCATCTCTAATATTTTGGGATGAAAAACGTCCAATTAAATCTAGTATTTTAAATAGTTTAAACTTGGCAGCTTTAGCAAAGCTAGTACTTTAATGTGCTGTTTAGCAATACAATTATTGGTTTTCATAAAGGCACTTGTCCCGCCGCGCTACCTGCCGAAATTGAAAAACCTTTAACTTCAGCGATCATCGCTAATCAAACACAGAGGCAAGTAGAAGCAGGTAATTCCGCTTCGTTGTTGGCTGAAAACTCGGTTTCGAGTGTAGAAATCAAAGCAGTTGATGAGGGTAAAAGTTCCGCCGCACCTGTTCCCAGTGCTGAAAAATGGTCGCATGAGGCGATTGTTGCAAGGGCAAATGCGCGACCGGGGCGGATGCAGAAACTCAAAGTGGCGGGAAATTCGGGGCAGAATCCGGGGTTTGAATTTTTGCAGGAGTGCTGGAATGATGACCCTGCTTTGCAGATTGTGATCAAGAAGTTGGTGGCGAAGTATCCGCAGTGGGCTATCGTTTGTGTTGATGGGGTGTTAGTGGATTGGGAGCAAGGGTAAGGCAGTGCGGCAAAACTGAAAGCGATCGCTGCCTGATCTGATGACAAAATCAGTTCAGCCCAGCCAAGTTTCCGGTACAGGGGTAGGGTTCTACATCATGTAAAATTGTGAAATGTTTGAGTGAGGCGATCACTGCTCGTTTTCAAGCTAGACTCTGACACATGAATAAACTTAATACTGCATCACTCAAATTACTTGCCAGAGAATAATCGTAGGTAAAACTTATGTCTGTTGTGTAGGGCTTTTTGTCCCATTTCTCATACATGACGTAAGGCTAATGTATTGCTAGGGCAACTATCTTTGTTTTGAGAGTTGTCTTATGAAAGTTGAGGTTTGGGTAGCGAGTGCCAAAAAGAAAGTTATCAGTGATTTAGGTTTAGCGCACTTGACTTTTATGAATCCAACCACCATTACAAGCGTCAGTATAATACCAATCAGGGTTAAAATCTTTATAAACTAGAATTCTTTCTTGAAACTTAATTTTGCATTTTTCTTTTTCAGAAACTTTGCCATTTTCGACTTTTCTAGGTTTGATATGAATGTTAGTAGGTGGAGAAAATACAAAAACATTTACGGCAGAATCTATTTTAAAAGGACAAACAGATAAGATATTACTATGATTTAATTTGTTTAGTAACACCAGACTTAGACTAGGATAATCTGGTGGCCCTCCTGCAATAGCGGGGGGAACAAATATTGAAAGTATGTTTCTCTCTTGCAGAGTATTTGCTTTTACTTGTCTTTGTATATTTATTATAGTAATAATTCCGTCATTACTATACTTTCCTGATTGAAATTTTCCAAAGTAATTTTTCTGTGCGCTGAAACTAAACTCTCCTTGTGTATATTCATGCCAAAGGTTATCAATTTTTCTGAATTCTGGACAGTAAGATTGTAATTTATCGATAGGTACTTCATCAACCTGATCTTTATCTAATCCCTTTAGGCGAATAATATCTGTTGTTATGTCATCTGACTTTGCCCAATTATTAATTTTTAGATTATTTTCTAGTTCAGAGTAATAATATTCTTTTAAAGACGTTTCGACTTTAGTTTTGAGGTTTGTATTACCAATCTCTTTTGCTAAGGATATAAGTTGTTGATAAAGTGATTCTACAGTTTCTTTAAAAAGAATATTTACTTTTTTACTAAATATTCTTCCTTTTTGCTGCTGAATAACATCATAGGCTTGTTCATAAAACTTAATTTGATTATCTTTGTCTTCGTTTTCATGAGATAATCTTCCTTTAGCCGTTAAATAAAGAACATAAATTTGTAGTTTTTCTATAGAATCGTATTTTAACTCACTTTGATTAATATATTGATTTGCTTTCTGAAGGTAAATATCTGCTTTTTTTAAGTCTTTTTCTTTGATTTTATAAATACTTGCTGCTAAATTCATTAATGCTATTTTTAAATTATAATCAGATAGCTTTATACTATTTCTTTCTTTTAAAGAATCTTCATTACTGTTACTATTTTGATTTAATTGATTTTTTTTTAAAAAATTAGCTACTTCCCCAGCAGTTTGTAATAATTCTTGATTTTTATCAATTTTGTTTTTAAAATCAACAGCTAATAAGCCTAAAGATAATGAAACTAGAGAAGTAAGAATTAAAACTATAGTTCCGTTACGAATACTTTGCTTGGCTTTCTTATTTGCTTCAGCTAGTAAAGAATTTCTAGCCTCTGCTGCTTCCCTATTCTTTTTCTCTCTTTCCAAAGCAGCTTCTTGTTCTTGAGCAGCAATCTCCTCCTGAATCTCTTTCTCTTTACTAGCTGCTAAAAACTGCTTATCCTGATAACTTAAATTCTTGTCTCTCGCCCATTCATCAGCTTCCTGCAATGCCTTTCCTCGCAGCAGCCGTGATTCATCAGTATATCCAGAAGCGACCCAAAAGCGAAAGTTCTCAGAATAAGGACGTAGGTTATTTAATTGGTTTTCAATCCAAATAGAGTCAAATATCTCACGATAAATCTGGTTATAGATTCTCAGCTTACCTTGCTGTCTAACAACTAATCCTGAAAGCTGTAGCTCACTTTGTTCTAAAGTATCATCTGCTCTTACCTCGGATTTTTCTTCACCCAGCCGGACTTGTTGGAACAGTTCTAGTAAGTACCCTGCCCGTTGTTCATCGCGAAGAATCCTGGCTTGAATTGTCCTCAAATGTTCTGGTTCATCCTGTGATTCCCAGTTTTCAATAATCCGTGACCTGACAACTTGCTTTACTGAACGAGGGTTATCTTGCTCAGATTCTTCAACCATAAACTGACACAGCTTTTGAGTCAAAAATGGTTGTCCCCCCGTCCACTGCAAAATATCCTGCATTATCGTCTGAGAATCATTAAATTTCCCCTGCAAACCCTTCTCTAATGGTTCAGCCTCATGCAGTTGAAAGCCTTTGAGGGAGATAGCCTTACCAATGTTAAACGGGGTACGGTTCTTATCTTGTATTAAACTGGTCGGTGATGCAACGCCTAGTAAACAGAAAGTAAGGCGATTGTATTGGGGATTATCAACTCGCTCATTATAACAAGACCTAATAAAAGCAAAAAAGTCATCTGTAGGGAAATTCAAACTGAGAACACTATCAATCTCATCAATAAAAATTACTATATTTTCTGAAATTTCTGCGAGAAGTATTTTTGTCAGAAAGTTACTAAATCTTAATAATGGTGAATTTAATTGATTCTGCTCCCACCAAACTTTAAAATCTACATCCAAGGCAAAACTATCGATGAGCTTAACAATCAAATCTGCATACCAGTTTTCTTGAGTTGCTGTCTGAATATTAATGGAGGATAAATCAATAGATGCACACTCAACACCAGCTTCACTTAAGCGGCTCATTGTTCTTACACGCAAGCTGGACTTTCCACTCTGTCTAGAATTTAGTACATAACAAAACTTCCCTTGTAATAGGGCTTTATTTAATTCATCATCAGCTTCTCGTTTGACATAAGTACTGGCATTTTCAGGTAGACTTCCAGAGAAAATGTACTGGTCAACCATAAACTACTCCAAACGTGCCAAAAAATACTGACGGTACAAATCGCAACTAGCAATACAATCATTACGCACTATTTTAACTAGCCCTAGACTGTGCAATTTAAAAGTAATCTCAGGATTAAGCTGCACTGGTTTATCTACTGTTATCACTTTTGCGTAACTCTCTTTTAACTGAGAATCACTTTGCAAAAATTCTAGTTGCTGCCGTAAATGATAGCTGAAAATTCCTTGTTCTGTTGGAGCTAGGCTGATTAATTTTTCTAAAGAAGTTTCCTGGCTTTTGAGGTTAGCTATTGCCTCGTTTAGGAGATAAGGATGCCCACCAACTAACTTGATTAATTGACTTAATCCCTCTTCCCCAAAATACCCTCCTAGTTCATACAATTTCGCCATTTCTTCCACCTGTTGTTGATTAAACTCAGGTAACTCGATAGCTAGTCCAACGTTAAACGGCGAACGATTGATATCTAGAGTGGGGTAAGCTTCTGTGGAATTAACTACCACCAGTCGTAGTTTCTTCCAAATTTTTCCCATCCTATCTCCTTGTTTGGCTGTTTCATACCAACTCCGCAACAGGAGGCAGAATTCTGAGAAAATATTCGCATATTCAAATAGACGTTCAAAATTATCTATCGCAAAAACAAGAGAGCTATCTATATTCGATAATAAATATCTTTGGAAATAACGAGTGCAACTTGTATTTAAACCCAAACTATCTTGCCAATATTCATCTACTTTATCGGACACATCCAGGCTATCAGAAACATTGACACATAACCAATGTAAGAAAGTTTTTAGGTCAGTCAGTGTAGAATTATCAGCAAGTTTTAAATCTAGTTTTACAGTCTCATATCCTTGTTGTCTTGCATGGTCTAAGATTTTCTCTAGCAGCAGAGTTTTACCCATTTTCTGCGGGGCTTTGATGCGAATTAAGGCTCCAGGTTGCACGATTGCTTTATAGCATTTGTCCTCAATGGGTGGTCGTTCTATATATATTGTTGTGTCTGCCGCTAACCCAGAATTCTCAGTCGTTTGCAACTGTTGTTCAATTGCATCCAACTTGTCACCAAGCTCCTTCAAGGTGCGTTCCTCTTCTTGAAGCTGGTGTTCGTATTGAAACTTGCGGGATACATCGGTTTCAATTATCAACGCTGTTCGTATCTTTGCAACTCTTTGGCTTTGCAGCACGTAGGCTTTTTCTAGGGAGTCTCGCTCTTGCTGCGATCGCTTTCTTTGTTGTGGTGATGAGGATGAATTATCTGATTTAACCGTCTGCTGCCCAAAGTGAATATTGTAAACATTCCCACCAATCTGCCCAGCGTTCACTGTGTCAGCATTAATCAACCCGCCGCCAAACTGGGCATTCTGTAGATTATTGTTGACTTGCTTTGGTTTTTGGGAGTCCGGCATGGGTTTGGCTTGAGCGTTCTAAGCGTTGTTGTTATGAATGTTACCACCTATCTGGTCTGCATCAACATTGTTGGCATCTACTATGCCACCTGCGAACTGGGAGTTAGGCTGGTAGTAAATCGAGACTTTACCAGAAGTTTCTGCTAGTTGTTTATTTAACTGGTTAATTGAAGAAAATAACTGATTGATTACTTTATCTTTATCCTCAAGTCTTGCTTGGTACTGCGCCTCTAATGCCTTAGCTGCAAATTCATAGCCCTGGATGAACTCACTGTGGATTTTTGCTTTATCTGCATCAGGGAAAACAGTTACTCGGATTACAAGAATGCCGTCGCCTTTCTTCTCAATGCTTTGGACATCCAATTGTGCGCCTTGGTTCTCGACTTCTACTTTTTTAAAGGAATAAGCGAAAGCATCCCAGTCGATACCATTGCGAAAGATTAGGTCAACTGTTTCTAGGGATTTTTTGAATAGCTTGGTGAATTCTCCAGGGGCAAAATCACCACTGCTGGGACGGCGTTCTTGTTGCCCTTCCTTAAGGTAAATATAAGCACAAATTACACCTTCAAGGTTGGTAGCACTGTTAATATTCCAATCTTCTATGCAGGCTCCCGTAAATGTTGCTTTTGCGAAATTTGTTTCTAATGCTTGTACTCTGCTGAGGTTAGACCCTTTGAAATTAGCTCTACTAAAATCTAATTCACTCAGGTCAAATCTGCTAAGATCAAGTTCGCTAAGGTTAGTACCCTTGAGCTTTGTCCCTGTCGGGTTAGCTCCTTTAAATCTGGTTCCCTTGAGTTTTGTCCCCCTAAGATTAGCTCCACTTAGGTCAAATTCACTTAGGTCAAGTTTGCTAAGATTAGCCTTCTCAAGATTAGCTCCCCTAAGATCCGCTCCTCTAAGCTTTACCCCATCATCAAAGCCAAAATTGCTAAGGTTAGCTCCTGTGAGGTCAATTCCGCTAAGATCCGCTTTTCTTAGGTCAGCTTCTCTGAGATCAGCTCCTCCAAATACAACCCCTCTAAGATTTGCCCCTCTCAGGTCGGATTTGCTCAGGTTTGCTATTGGTAAAATTTCAAATTCGTTGAATACAGCGCCCATGAGATTAGCTTTTCTCAAATTAGCTTCGCTAAGATTAGCCCCTCTAAGATAAGCGCTTGTGAGGTTAGGAATTATCCTGGGATATTTACGTCTCCACTCATTCCAAACTTCTACTCCTTGCTCAAGTATTGCCAAATGTTCCTCATTCGCCATCACCAGCTAACCCCTCTGCTCACCTGTTGCTAACAAACTATTCCGCCTCCTGCCACCCCTCAATTGAAGCCAGCAGAATATTCATTAAAGGATGGTCGATTAACTCCTTAAATGCTTCCGTCCCCCCAGCCTTCAGCGCACCTATCACCCGTGCTTTCAGTGTTGGGTTACGCTCAATCTCATCCACAGCCTTAGCCACAACACTCATTCTCTGTGAGGTAGTTGTAGTAGGGTATGTTTGGCTCAGTTGGTTGAGAAGCTGCTGAATCTCTGCTGCGGCTTGGGCGAGGTTCTGCTTTTGCTCTGGATTATAGTTGGTGATGTTGCCGCCGATTTGATTTGCGGTTACTGTGTCTGCGTTGACTAGACCACCAGCGAATTGAGCGCCTTGTAAGTTAAAACTAGAACTTTTATTACTTACCTTTTGTTGATTATTTTCACCCTGAACATTATTAATATCGCCATCAACTGAACCACCAACTGAAAAGCCACCGGGGTTGTTAGTCATAGTATCTGTATTTATATTAGTTTCTTGTATTTGTTGATTATTATGTTTATGTTACATACAGCTTCAGTATGGGCTTTTACGGACTGTAACACAAGATTTCTGTTGAAGTTTGTGTGTTTAGCGATCGCTAATCAAACTCAGGGGCTTGTAGAACAGGGTCAATCTGCTTTCTTGCCAGGAGAAAACCAAGTTTCGGGTGTAGAAGTCAAAGCAGTTCATGAGGGTGAAAGTTCTGCCGCGCCCGTGCAAAATCCCGAAAAGTGGTCACATGAGGCAATTGTTGCGCGGTCAAATGTGCAACCTGTAAGAAAGGAAAAACTGAATCGAGCAGCGAATTCGGGCGAAAATCTGGGTAGGCTCTGAGCATTGTTATGCCCTTTTTGCTGTGCCATTGACTTTTGATGCGCCAGAAATGAGGGGCTTTGAGTAAAAAAGACCGAAAATGCACAAAATGGCTGCATCGCTCATTTGATAGTGCTTATTTTTACCTGTTCGTTTATCAGGCAAATTTTCGGGAATTGACCGGAAATAAAATACTATTTCGTCGAAAATTCCTGGCTGATTCAAAATATCCCCTAAGCTTACGAATTAAAGAGATACCAAAACCATATCTAAAACTTGAAATTTTGCATAGTTGATAATGATAATTATCCTCACAATGAGAATTGCTGCCTTAGCCTACCCCTTCAAGCAAAGAGCGTTGGTTGGGAAAGCCGTTACGTTATAGGTGCAAGTTTGGCTTTATCAAGGCAATCTTATTAAACTCTAAGCAATCTGGGCATAGGGCATCTTATAACGACTGTATGATTTTACCAGTAACCCAATAAAAGTTAGTCACAAGTCAGTAATTCTCAGGTGATAAGTCAGTATGTAATGGGATTTGATAGATGTATCAGGTTCCAAGCAAAGGAAAGTAAAAATATGCAAGACGGTAAGAAGGTTATCCGATATATGCAGTACAAGGGCTATAGAGTTCTATCCCTAAATATTGTTTATCTGGAAGATGTCAAAAACCCCGATACTTGGGAACTAAGCACAGGTGCGTTAAACACTTAGGATGATCTGAGATGTGTTATTAAATACAGTATTGGAGAAAACATTGCGACTGGAAATTCTACATCCGAACAAGCAATGCAAAGTTGGATGAACAGTCCAGGACACCCTGACAATATCCTAAATCCTCAGTTTCGAGAACTTGGCGTGGGGTACTACTTTCTAGCAAACAATACAGGCACAGTTAACTACAAACACTACTGGAATCTAGGCTTTTGGTACACCCGGGTAGGTTTCGCTGTGAGTGATGAGATTAAGAGGCGATCGCTTCTTCCTTATGGGCTGTGTTAGCTAATAGCACAAGACATCGCAATACATCAATCTACAACGCACTATACACAGTTTATCTTAGCTCGACTTTATCCAAAATTAGAACTTGATTCTCCTTATAGAGCAAAAGCCCTAGCTTTTCGGCAGAAAATTTTTACATATCACTGATTAAAGCTGAAATCGAAAAAGTAAAACTACTGTCCTACAAAGGTTTTAGCATCAGCTTGAGTGTTGCCAAAAAATGGATAAAGTTGAGCTTAGAGGTTGTTTGAAAAGTGTTTCACTGTGACTTTAGGCACTTTTAGATCCCCCCTAACCCCAGCAGGGCTGTTTCATTCCCTAAAAGATGCTGATTTACAAACGTTTCAAGCAAACAAATCAGGTGACTAAGAAAATCTGATTGAACAAGAAACAGGAAATGTGTACTTATGGTGCTTGTTGGCGACATAGTAGCGTCAGAGGCTGGTGTTACCAGTATTTCAGCCTTACCTGGACTTCAATCACTTTGGGCTGAAACCCTCGGTGATCCTCACATCTGCGTTGCAGTCCTTGATGGACAAGTTGACCAGTCCCATCCGTGCTTTGCAGGTGCGAATCTGACGCAGATACAGACCCTAGTATCTGGTGTCAGTAATCAATATGGTAGTGCCTCAAATCATGGGACACACGTTGCCAGTACAATTTTTGGTCAACCTGGTAGCCCTGTCACTGGTATTGCCCCCGGCTGTCGCGGACTCATTCTTCCCTTGTTCCAAGACGGAGCAGGAAGTTCAATAGCCCCTTGTTCCCAGCTTGATTTAGCACGAGCTATCACTCAAGCTGTAGAGCAGGGAGCAAATGTAATTAACATCAGCGGTGGTCAACTAACATCATCGGGTGAGCCAAGCAAATGGCTGGCGAACGCAGCCCAATTCTGCGCCGATAACAACGTTCTGATTGTTGCTGCGGCGGGAAATGATGGCTGTAAATGTCTCCATCTCCCCGCAGCACTACCCTCAGTCCTGGCCTATGCCATAGGAACAATAGGATACGACTTTGGTAGCGAAGCAAGAAAAGATTCCTTAGTACAAGATGGTAGACTAGCGCAAGAAGATTCCTGGAACCCGCTAGATCCCCGCCAACTTCTAGCTAATTTTGAAGCTCAACCTTGGGAATCAGGCTCGATTATTTGGACACTCAACCAAGAACAAACCCCAGTTTATGCCGTTCAGCCTGCTGGCCCTTATGCACCAAGAGGCTATGAAATGCTGCGTCAATTCCTAAGTGAGCAACTAGATGAGGGAGTAGAGCGGGTTTCCATTCCTGGAATCAGCATTGGCAGTGTCAAGCTCCAGTCAGGGATAACAGTACCTAGAATAGTCCCGACAATTCGGGGGATGTACAGTTGGTCTACTACCGCTTTAATCAGAAGCGTTTTAGGTGAACCTCCAACAGATAACGCCGCACGACAAGATTACGAGAATGGAGCCGAGGGGATTCAGAATTTTCTTGACCGTATCTATTATGAACTGCGTAACTTGGGCAAAACACCCCAAGAGCGTGCCATCAACTACGCAGCGACCAATGCCTTCCAATTAGCGCAAGTATTCCAACAAGCAGCGAATGAAAATATGCAACTCGACACCATTGAGGTGGAAAAGAGTCCTTTGTGTCGTCCTGAGTCTGAGTGTTGGGATGTGAAACTCGCATTTTTTGACCCAGAAAGACAGAATCAGCGCGCTCGTAAGGTGTATCGCTTCACTGTGGATGTTAGTGATGAAGTTCCGGTCACTATTGGTCGTCTTCGTTCTTGGTCAATGTTTTAACTAAATCATTCTATCTACAAACAAAGAGGATATCTCTATGAATATGGCGAAGCACGCCAAGCAAGTACCGCGAAATGCTGGTAAGAGCTTGGTAGACTATCAACTTTAAACAATTAAGGACAAAAAATCATGAATCTTCCAATCCAATCTAAGCCTATTTTCAGAGGTTTGAGTGCTTTAACAGTAGAAGCAGGCATCACCCCCTCTGGCACTAATACACAGTGCTGCGGTAGTAATTGTCAGACAACGTACTGTTTTATCGGTCTATCTTCCAAAGGCTGCAATGGTGATAATCCTTACGTAAATTGCATCGGCGGCTAAACTACAGCACCCCGTTTGATCTCTATGCTTTGGGATTGAGAGATGTTGAATCAAGTGTGAAATTAACTGGACTTAATTCCAGGAGCAAAGTAGGGTCATAAACTCAAGAATGCCATCCCTAATAAGGGATGGTGTTCTTCCTAAAAAATGAACCTATAAGGAGGTCGGCGTAAATAATTATCGTTGGGATAAGGCAGGGGGAAAAGGGGTTTGAGCCTTGTTTACTTTTCTTTACATAATTTGTTTTTTTGTTCTAATGGATACATTAATTACGAAAACAGTTCAACTTTATAATCAGGCTGTTGAACATCATCGGGCTGGAGAACTATCCCAAGCCGAAGTTGTTTACAGACAAATACTGGAATTAGATCCAGCACACGCCGATGCTCTCCATCTTCTTGGAACCCTGCACTTTCAATCTGGTACTCTGCAAGCGGCTTTTGAGTTGATTAACCGCGCCATTGAATTATCTAACAACCAAGCGAGTTACCATTGCAACTTGGGTAATGTTTTTAAGGCTTCTGGAAATCCTGATGCAGCAGAGGCATCATTTCGACGTGCCATTTCACTTGATTCAAAATTAGCGATCGCTCACAACAATCTAGCTTCTTTACTCAGAGAAAGTGGTAAGTTGGCAGAAGCTGTGGACTGCTATCAACAGGCAATTCGCTTAAGTCCAGGCTCTGCTAGACTACACATTAACCTCGGTGAAACTCTAGAAACATTCGGAAAAGCACAAGAGGCTCTGGGTTCCTTTGAGAAAGCAGTAGAACTGACACCGGATGATCCTGATGTTCATACTAGGCTCGGTATCGCTCTATTCTCCCAGGGAAAAGATGTTCCAGGACAAGCTTGCTTTGAGCGTGTAGTTGCACTTACTCCAGATAGCATCCAAGCACGGATTGCTCTGGGGATAATTTTCGGCAATCGTGGGGATTTACAGGGGTCGATTGCTCAATTTCGAGAAGCTGTGCGACTTGCACCAGAGTCAGGTGAAGTACACCTAAATCTAGGAGCAACCTTGGTGAGGGCGGGAATTTTAAAAGAAGCAGTTAGCAGTCTGCGACGGGCGATAGAATTAGCACCAGAACTGCCTGAAGCTCACTATAATCTTGGTGTTGCTCTAAGCTCTATCGGTCAGGTGGAAGAAGCACTTTCTGCCTATCAGCAAACTGTTGTACTTAACTCCAACTTTGCAGAAGCCTACGCTAATATAGCATCAATTTTATGGAACAAGAGCCAATACCAGCAGGCTCTTGAGGCTTGCGATCGCGCTTTATTAATCAACCCAGAACTTGCCGAGGCTCATGTTACTAAAGGCAATATTCTCAAAGACTGGGGCTTAGTCGAAGAGGCGCTGAAGCACTACAGAAAAGCACTATCAATCAATCCAGAACTGGCTGAGGCTTCTGCTAACCTGATTTTTTCCCAGCATTATTTATCGTCGTGCCAAGTTGAAGCAGTTAACGAAGATATTGTCGCCTGGAACCAACGCCACAGTAAAGCACTAATTCCCAAAAATGTGCATTTCTCGAATCCGCCCATTTCTAAACGGCGAATTTCTATCGGCTACGTTTCAGCTAACCTTCGGACTCATCCCGGCGGATTTTTTTTAGGTGCGGTGATTGCCAATCATGATGGGGAAAAGTTCAAGATTTGCTGTTATGTAGATATTGAAAAAGAGGATGAGCATTCTCGCCGAATTAAAGCCAATGTTGACGAGTGGCAGTTAATTCGAGGACTTACTGATGAAGCTCTTGCTGATCGCATTCGTGCTGATGGGATTGATATCCTTGTGGATATGAACCGCTTCACAGGAGGCGGACATTTGCTGGCCTTTGCTCGCAAACCAGCACCGATTCAAGTGACTTGGATGGGAGGGCCGATTATGACTACTGGTTTAGAGACTATAGACTATGTTTTGAGCGATCGCATCCACACACCACCAGAATACGAACAGTTCTTCGTGGAAAAAGTCGTGCGCCTCAACAATGCCTATGCTATCTATCAAGCACCGCCTTATGCACCCCCAGTCAGTTCCCTACCTGCTCTCAACCAGGGAATCATCACTTTTGGTTGCTTCAACTATATAGCAAAGATCCAACGGTTGGCAATTGACCTCTGGGCTGAGATTCTCAAAGAAGTTCCCAATTCTCAAATACTGCTTCAATCTAAAGCTTTCGGACAAGATGAACCGCGCCAACGCATTCATACTCTGTTTGCAGATCGGGGAGTTGACCCTTCCAGAATTTTACTGTGTGGTTCGGTGTGTCACAACGAATTGCTAGAGAAATACAACCAAGTAGACCTTGCCTTTGATCCATTTCCCTATTCTGGAGGTATAACCACCTGTGAGGCGCTGTGGATGGGAGTTCCTGTGATTGCCATGCCTGGAAATGTCGTCACTGTAAGACATACTATCAGCCATCTGCACAATGCAGGTCTGGATGAGTTGATCGCCGATACACCCAGCAACTACAAAGCTTTAGCGGTGGAATTAGCATCAGATTTGCCGAGATTAGCCGATCTAAGAGCTACTTTGCGCGATCGCATTTCCCATTCTCCACTATGCGATGGGGCGGCGTTCACTCGACAGTTAGAAGAAGCATATAAAAAAATGTGGCAAAGCTGGTGTGAAGAACAGAAGGGAATTTTATCTAAATTCTCAACAAGCTGAAAAACTATCCAGGTTTGGCAACAATTCAATCGGCAAATCATTGAAAAGGTAACTCTTCTTTATGGATAAAGTAACCCTACTGCTAGGCGATAGCTTAGAGATGCTAGGCACAATACCAGACCAGAGTGTTAATTGCTGCATTACCTCACCACCCTACTGGGCTGGGCAAGAAGCCGCCTCAGAAAGATACACTGGGTTCGGAGTAGAACCAACTCTGGAACAGTACGTTACCAGGGACTTCCAGAAAATAAACTATTCCATTAACAATAATGATAATCATTTTAAGTGGGGATGAAGGGGCTGCCGTCGGCAGCCCCTTCATCCCCTTTTGTAGTAATTTGAATAATGATTGAGTTTTTGAGTGTGGCAACTGGTGACTATAGTATTAACTGATTCTCTTAAAAAGTTGTTGATTGAAACTGCATCTCAATTGAAAGGTGCTGAAAAGCGTAAATTTATGGCACAGACAGTTCAGGGCTTAGGTTTAGGAGGGCAAAGGCTTGCACAATCAGAACTAGGATGGAATAGAGATACAATTCGGAAAGGGACAAGAGAATTAAAAAGTGGTATTACTTGTGTTGATAATATGAGCGGAAAAGGACGTTATAAAGCAGAAGAACACCTACCAAATCTTTTAGAAGACATAAAAAATTTAGTTGACTTCCATAGTCAAACTGATCCGAGTTTCAAAAGCCAAAGATTATATACCAGACTTAGTGCCGCTGAAGTTAGAAAGCAATTAATTGAAAAGTATGGTTATAGTGATGAGAATTTACATACATCAGAAACAATTCGCGTAAAATTAAATAGTTTAGGTTACAAGCTCAGAAGAGTGAAGAAAGTTCAACCTCAAAAAAAATCCCACAAACTGACGCAATCTTTGAGCAATTAGACATAATAAATCAAGATGCTTCGGAAGATAAGAGTGTTTTACGTCTAAGTATGGACGGAAAAGCCCGCGTTAAAATTGGCTCATTTGATAGAGGAGGTAAAAGCCGCGATGGGGCGAAAGCTGATGATCATGATTATAATCCGAAAACAACTGTAACTCCCTATGGGATATTTCTTCCAGAGCTTGATGAACTATTTTTGTACTTTACAGAATCGAAAGTTACAAGCGATTTTATTGTTGATATTTTAGAAGATTTTTGGTTAGAACAAAAGCATCGTTTTTCCGATATTCAAACCCTACTTCTCAATCAAGATAATGGGCCACAGAACAGTTCAAGACGTACCCAATTTATGAAGCGTATAGTAGAATTTGCCCAAAAACATCAAGTAAATATACGTTTAGCTTACTATCCGCCCTATCATAGCAAATATAATCCGATAGAAAGGACATGGGCAATACTAGAAAATCATTGGAATGGCAGCATAATAGAAGAAGTGGAGACGGCTTTAAAGTTTGCTAGTACTATGAAATGGAAAGGAAAACATCCAGTAGTTAAGCTAGTACACAAAACTTATGAGAATGGGGTAAAGCTTACAAAAAAAGCTATGGCTCAAATTGAAAAACAGATTGAGCGGCTAACCGATTCTACTCATGAAGTTTTCCCAAATTTAGGTAATTGGTTTATTGATATTTGTTGTAGTAAAACAAAAATTATTTGATTTTAATAACAGCATTTATTTAGCTACAAAACATACTAATTTTACACTGTTTAACTTCAAAGCAGACGACAAGTGTATAGATTCTTCATGCATAAATGAGGGGGAGAAAAGGGGTTGCCCTCGGCAACCCCTTTTCTCCCCCCTCTTAAAATGATTATCATTCTTGAGAAAACCTGTCTCTTGTTTTTCTTGGAATAATTTATTCTTTGGAAGTCCCACTAAATTCGAGGACAATGAAACTACATTTCCTCAACTTATTGAGCGCATTCAAAAAACTATCTCTCAAATAAAAACTTTTAAACCTGAGCAAATTGACGGTTCAGAAGAGAGAGAAATTACCCTACAGATGCGTGACAATACTCTCTCTTTTCAAGGAATGCCATTTCTCCTATATTTTGTTTTACCAAACCTTTATTTCCATGTCACAACAGCGTATGACATTCTTAGGCACTGCGGTGTAGAACTTGGCAAAGGAGACTTTCTTGGTCAGCCTTAATCGGAGCAGTATCTAACGTAATTTTTTCGAGAATTTCTCAGCAACAACTTGCGTTACATATTGCTTGAGTTAGTAAAAAATAGACTTCTTGACTTCATGGCTTTGTGGGGAAAAGTTTTTTCTTCAACATTTCCCCTCTCTCTTTCTCAGTAATTACACTGGCTTGAATTTCGCTGATTAATTAGTAAAATCTAATACTACATTAAAGTCCAAGGATTGAAGGGGTTAAGCCTGAAACTGCGCCAAGGACTCGACAGCGCAGGTCAGTTCTACCAGCAGCTTGTCTCCCCAATAGGCTCGGCTGTGGGCGTTGCTGATGGGGAGCCTGACTGGAACGTTGGTTTTTGTTTTTTGGCTAATTTATTTTTGGACATTTCCACACTATAAGTGTTTTTTTCAAGCGAACGATTCAGTCACTTCTACTGTTTTTTATTTTAATCCCATACCAGATATGGATGATCGCCCCTATTCTCATGAAGCCCTTGTTGCCGTTTTATAATGAAAGGATGCAAAAGCTTACCATCACCCGACCTGACGATTGGCATCTGCATCTGCGCGACGGTGCAGCACTGAAAGCGGTTCTGCCCTACACGGTGCGTCAGTTTGCCCGCGCGATCATCATGCCGAACTTGAAGCCCCCTATCCGCTCGGTGGCAGATGCGGCAGCCTATCGCGATCGCATCCTCGCCGCCATTCCAGAAGGCCAACAGTTTGAGCCATTGATGACGCTCTACCTCACCGACAACACCAGCCCCGACGACATTCTCCGGGCGAAAGAATCTCAGTTTATCAAAGCGGTCAAGTACTACCCAGCCGGTGCAACGACCAACTCAGACTCCGGTGTGACGGATATTCAAAAGGGTGATCGCGTCTTTGAAGCAATGCAGCAGGTGGACATGCCGTTATTACTGCACGGGGAAGTGACCGATAACGATGTTGATACGTTCGATCGCGAGAAGGTGTTTATCGAGCGACATTTAATCCCTCTCAAGCAGCGATTTCCCAACCTGCGGGTGGTGCTTGAGCATATCACCACCTCGGATGCGGTGCAGTATGTCCTGTCTGCCAACACCATCGCAGCAACAATTACGCCACAACATTTGTTGTTTAACCGTAATGCTCTGTTCAAAGGCGGCCTTTGCCCCCATTTTTATTGCCTGCCCATTTTGAAACGGGAGGAGCATCGTCAGGCTTTGTTGCAAGCGGCAATATCGGGGAATCCGAAGTTTTTTCTCGGTACCGATAGCGCTCCCCATACCCGCACCAGCAAAGAAAGTTCCTGTGGCTGCGCGGGATGCTTTTCGGCTCTGCACGCCCTTGAGTTGTATGCCGAAGCATTTGAAAGCGTGAAAGCCCTGGATAAACTGGAGGCGTTCGCTAGCTTCTATGGCCCAGATTTTTATCAACTGCCGCGTAATACCGAGCGAATTACCTTGTCCAAAACGACTTGGCGCATTCCTGATGAAGTTCCATTTATGGAATCTGGGCTTGTACCTTTGGGGGCGGGGCAGGAAATGACATGGCAAATGGTATGACATTCCCATTGTGCATCAGCCGTTGTGGAATCTGGCTACTTACAAGAGCTACTCAGTACGCTGACGAGTGATGAAAGGTGGGGGGTGATGGTTGAGTTTGAGGAGGTTTACCCGGATGGATTTGCTCAACTGGTGGCAGATGCCCCCGCGTAACCATTCCTGTCTGCCCAACCGTTAACTGCGCGGAATCTTTCTTCCATTGTTCTTGGATTAACTAATTCAGGCATCGGCACATCTATTGAGAACAAGAGCTTTTTTCAGCAGGCTGTTTCATAAAAATCTGGCGATAAGCGTTGCAATCTTGGGCAAAGACCATGCCATTCGACCACTGATTGTCGCCATCCAGGGTGCTAATAAACCCCAGCATGACATTCGGCTGTTGGAGACGCGCAGAACTTCCTAGATCGCTCAGTAAACGATTCACTTCACTTTGACTCAGCAGAATCAGTTTGCTCATAACGATCGTGTTGTAGGTTGCAGGCACCACATTGGGATTGAAGTATTCGCTGGGGTTGGTGTAGCCCGTATCGTTGATCTTCAGGTAATCGGCGTTGAAGCGTTGCAAGCTGGTATTTTCGCCGGCTCCACTACCTAAAACCTGATTGAAGTATTGGTCTGGGCTTGTGAGGTATTCCTTCAGCTCCTGCTTGGTCATGCCGATCGCAGACTTTAGCAACGTATTCAGCATATCTTCCTTCAGTTTACGGATCGGTTCGAGAAGAAAGTCTGGTGTAATTGCGTCGATAATATCGGTGACTACACCAATAGTCAGACCGACAAAATCAGGAGCTCCTGACATTGACAGTAAATGATCCGTGACATATCGCTGCAACACATTTTCCGCTTGTTGCGTGTCTGCTGATCGACCGGGGTTAAAAAACAGTGCCTTTGCCACCTCATGGCTAACCCCAGGCCAAGCCCGAAGACCACTGTCAATGTCATCCCGCCATGCTTCTTTGTAGGTGACTTGAATCCCATTAGCGGCGACGTAGGCCGCTTTTTCAGCTAGGATGGCCACTCGGCTACAACTAAAGTCCAAGGGGCGACAGGCATTGGCGCGGCGATCATAGTCCGCTTTTTTGGCATAGTAAGCATCGATATCGCGCTGGAGATTAGCCCGCAAGGTCGAATAAATCCGAGGAATGGAAAAGTCTGTGCCATTACCTCCAGCTCGTAGTAGCTGACTATCCAGAGATGTTCCCGGTCGAGCATCGACCATGTTTTGGTAAATAAAGTCGTCAACACCACTAATGCTGACATTAAAAAAATTGGCGTCCAGGGCACTGGCATCTATACGTTTATCAACATAGCCCTCTAGAACGATATGCTTCACTGCATTTGCAGGTCCTGCGGGTGGCGTGATGGCAAAGGAGCCGCCCGAGAAATTATTGACAAAGGTATGACCGTACATATCCCCAGCCGCATGGGTGAGGTAGCCCACCGTAAATGCCCGAACTGCTGCGGTATTAGTGACGTTTGCGCGGTTCCATAGATAGGTCAGCCAAGCATCCGCCCCCCCGGTAATTCCCGTATCTGACGAGGATGGGTGTATCACTTGCTGCCCAGTTAAGATGTCGGGATAGGCATCGGGTCCCAAAATTCCAGCACGGTATTGGGGAGCATGGCTGCGGAGGGCGGCAAGAATACTGGGATCGACTTGGTAGGTATCGACTTCTCCAATAATTTGCCCATTATCATAGTTCACCCGAGGAATCGTAACTTTGCCGTCGTCTAAGGCATCATCAAGAGCCTGTTTGCCAAGGTAGACATGGGTGGTCGGCTTCCAAGCCCAAGCTTCCGTAGGATGCGATATCAAACCGAGGTAAATGATAAGTAGGCTCGGACTACCCACTTTTAGCCAGTGCCAGAGAGAATGAAGTGTCGATAGCATGGTGATCGGGGTGTTGCTGAATTAAGAGATGACTCGAGGTAATTTGCGATCTATTTAACCGTTAAGTTATGAGCGAACACTCTTAAGATTACTGTCTACTTTCCTAAAAAATGAGCGATCTTATTTATACTTAACCTTCGCTAATTGCTGATGGTGAGCCAATATGGAACGCATATCTGGGGCAATGGCTCTTCTTTGGGTTAAGTTTGCAGACGGGTGTACGTCTGTGGTGTGCGATTGGTTGGTTACGGCGTAGCTCATGCCCTCACAATGCTCACGTCTGTAAATTGCGCTCGTTGCACTCCCGCTCAAGGATTGCTCTAAGCATTACTCAAAAGTGACATTCGCTGTCCGTTCAAACACTACCGAAAGATTATTTGCTGGCATTTGGTAAGCCTGTTGAAGGCTCAAATGCTCTAGCCTAGCTGCTGCCACTACATCATCTAAGTTACGCACACCCCACTCTGGGTTTTGAACACGCAAATATTCATCAAATGCGGCATTACTTAATGCTGTATGTTCTCCACCTTGTTTAAAAGGCCCATATAAATAAAGGATACCTCCTACTGGTAAGATACGACCTGCACCTGCCATTAGTCCCAGACAAGCTGACCACGCTGAAATATGAATCATGTTGATATTGACGATGGCGACAATTGGTGAGTTATTGGGCAACTCGGTTACTGTTTCCTTCTCCACTGCCCATACTGCTTCTCTAGCATCAAGCTCCAGTGGTGGATAAACGTTTTTACATCCATTATGTTCAGTCCATGCAACAATGCTGGCTCTTGCTTGTGGATTTGCATCTGTTGGCAACCACATACAATCTATGAGTCTAGACGCAAAATAGACTGCGTGTTCACCTGTTCCACTAGCAATTTCTAAGACCGTACCACTGCTAGGTAATACTTTTAAAAGTATTTCTAGAATTGCTTCGCGGTTGCGTTCGGTTGCCGGGGCATATTGTCGTGCGTCTTGTGGTGTCATCTGTATCGTTGTAACTACCTTATCCGATCCTAATGCCAGTTAAGCTACTCAAAGCATTCGACCGCCAAGATGAACATCTGAACGAATCGCACAACTACCCCGCCCATCTAAGAAGATGGACAAAGCAATACATCCAAACACCTTGAAGAACCTGAGTAACATAGAATCTGCCCCCCTTAAAATGATTATCATTCTTGAGAAAACCTGTCTCTTGTTTTTCTTGGAATAATTTATTCTTTGGAAGTCCCCCAAGCTAGTTCAACTATTTCAAGAATTGCGTCGGCTGCTACAAAATCAGGGCACAGTGTGGTTAATTATTGGGGAAACCCGGAAGTCAATAGCAGCAGACATCAGCATCATAGAGAATTTGATTTCGGCTCTCAAAGCTAATGGTTGGCTACTACGAAAAGATATAGTTTGGGTTAAACCAGACAAACCGGGCGAACGTGATGACCATATCCTGCTGTTTAGCAAGACCGAGCATTTCTATTACAATGCCGAGGTACTGCCGAGCGATGTACTACATATTAACCGTGAAGCGGCACTTCCAGGCTATGGTTTTGATCCTTTACCAACACAACTTATCGAGTCTTGCCTTCTGGCTGGTTCACAAGTAGGAGATACCATCCTCGATCCCTTCTGTGGCTCAGGAACAGTAGGCTTTGTAACCTTGAAGCATGAGCGAAAGTTTATTGGGATTGAACTGAGTTCCTATTATCTGGAAATTGCTTGGAAACGCCTTGAAGAGTTAAGAGAGTTAACCCCGTCAGTTATTGTCGCAGATGAAGGGGCAGAAATTGTTACTGCTGTGGAAAGTATAATACCTGATACAAAAACAGTCTCTCCCTCTGTTATGGGATCTTCCATCGAAACAGCAAAGTCACTTACAGGGGAGATATCAATCTCAGCAACCCAGATGTTACCCGCAGAGAGCAAAAATAGCGATTCTGTCAAAGCAAGTGTTTATGATAGCAAATCAGGATCTTTAGTTTATGCTATGGGAACAATAGGATACGACTTTGGTAGCGAAGCAAGAAAAGATTCTTTAGTACAAGATGGTAGACTAGCGCAAGAAGATTCCTGGAACCCGCTAGATCCTCGCCAGCTTCTAGCTAATTTTGAAGCTCAACCTTGGGAATCAGGCTCGATTATTTGGACACTCAACCAGGAAGCAACCCCAGTTTATGCGATTCAACCTGCTGGCCCTTATGCGCCAAAAGGTTATGAAATGCTGCGCCAATTCCTGAGTGAGCAACTAGATGAGGGAGTAGAGCGGGTTTCCATTCCTGGAATCAGCATTGGCAGTATCAAGCTCCAGTCAGGGATAACAGTACCTAGAATAGTCCCGACAATTCGGGGGATGTACAGTTGGTCTACTACCGCTTTAATCAGAAGCGTTTTAGGTGAACCTCCAGCAGATAACGCCGCACGACAAGATTACGAGGATAGAGCCGAAGGGATTCAGAATTTTCTTGACCGCATCTATTATGAACTGCGTAACTTGGGCAAAACACCCCAAGAGCGTGCCATCAATTACGCAGCGACCAATGCCTTCCAATTAGCACAAGTATTCCAACAAGCAGCGAATGAAAATATGCAGCTCGACACCATTGAGGTGGAAAAGAGTCCCTTATGTCGTCCTGAGTCTGAGTGTTGGGATGTGAAACTCGCATTTTTTGACCCAGAAAGACAGAATCAGCGCGCTCGTAAGGTGTATCGCTTTACTGTGGATGTCAGTGATGAGGTTCCGGTCACTATTGGTCGTCTTCGTTCTTGGTCAATGTTTTAACGTGACATCCTCCAAAGCACTGGAATATACTCGGCTAATGCAATTACGCCATTGAACCAAGATGCTTGCACATTCGGAAATTAAGGTTCTTAACGATTATTCTGCAAAGAGATTGTGACAGTTAAGGGTGCGGAATGTGGGTTAGAAATATTTCCCAGTGCATACTGCACTAAGGGATATACTTAATCAGTCCGCATCGCTAAACTAAATCGGCTCTACATGATCCAATACAGATTCATCAGCGATAATCTGTGTTCGGGTGCTAAGTAATGTAACCTGTATATCCACTTCAGGGAAATTAATGCCTAACTGGTCACATATTTCCCTTATTTTTCTTTCTTGAGAAGTTATCTCTTGTTGGGTATGAGTAAAATGTCCATACCCTTCTGATTCCCAAGAACTAACAATTATTTTCGCCATATTCACTCGTTATTTTAATTTTCAACGATAAAAAATTACCACAAAACTACTATTAAAGAAGCTTTGTGGTAATTCGTTTATAAATGTCGCCAGAACTTCTTACTGATAGTCTTAAGACTGACAACTGCCGTTTCTGCTGCTGCTTCAGGGGCATGACCAACAGCTACCACAGCGACAATTGGTGCAGATGTCGCTAACAGAGAGTTGAGTAACTCTCGCTGATAGTCAATATCTTCTACTGTGCGGTAAACTCTGTGGTAATCTATCTGCATCCCCAAAGGTGTTGGGACAATTTTCAGATACTCATTAAGAGCAGATATGTAAGTATCACCAAAGTTCCTGTTTGCAACAGCCAGGCGTATAGTGTTTAGTAATTGTATCGCTCGTCTGATATCTGAAATACTTCGATCGCCATCCATTTGTGGCTGACTTTCTCTGTAGCCCTTAGATTTTTTTTCGGCTACCAGATTGTGAAATTTAAAGACAGCCTGCTGATGGTTCAAGAGAGAATGTACTTTCTTCTGGGAATTGTAACCCACTCGTCCCCATTCAACAGTCAAACTACTGCCTTCAACTTTCGCACTCCAGAATTTGTTACTGTTGTTAACAGCGTCAACAAAAACAAGATATGTTTCCATAGTTTTCATGCTGTAATTAGTTATTGAATCGTCAATAATCGGGCATTGCCCCAACGCAATTGATGTTGTAAAGCTTCAAGTATCGTTTCTGCTTCGTGCGCTGTTAGTCCATTTAGCTCAGAACAGAGATTTATTAACACTTCTGGAATACCATCACACAGGAATCTCTCAAAGTCTCCATCTTTCAAAGCTTCTGTTAAAGAATAATCTTCAGGAGTACATATTCGCTGCATAAAAACATATTGCGACAAAGTTGTACGTAGCATAAGTTTGGTTTTTCTGTCCAGTTGTTCTAAATATGCACCATGTTTTTCAACTAACTGGTCGATTTTTTCGGTTTGACCGTAATAAGTTACCAAGTCTGTATTTGCCATTTTATTTTCCTTGAAATTAGAAATATCATTGTCAATCCAAGCCAATTCACTCTCTTTTTGGCGTAGCAATTGTCTCTTTTGAGTAATGCGATTTCTCTTGAACACGACAGGAGAAATCGCGGACTTTATCAATTCATGTTGGGAAACTTGGCAGCACGTAAAGACTGAGTTTTCGCCGCAACCACAGGACTACTAGCCCGTCGTGCGGTAGATGCCCACACCTGCATTCGCTCAACTGCCGCCGCATCCTGAATGGCAAGCGGGGTAATGGTTTGACGACAATTCTCTAAATCATTAAGCGTCACCCGTTGCGGTCTACCCTCATCAAATGCCAGCAGAGCAGCTTCCGAAGCAAGGGTTTCCAGTTCTGCTCCTGAAAACTTTGCGGTATTTGCAGCGATCGCTTCCAAATACTCGGATTCCAGGTGAATGCCAAAGCGTTGTAGGTGGATTTGGAGAATTTGAACCCGTTCTGGTTCTGTGGGAAGATCAACAAAGAAAGATTCGTCAAATCTTCCCTTCCTCTTGAATTCACTTGGTAGTGCTGATGGGTCATTGCAGGTTGCAACTATAAATACCCCAGTAGTGCATTCAGCCATAAACGTAAGGAAAATACCGAGGATGCGTTGGGAAACACCGCTTGTATCGCCCTGACCTGAAAGTGCTTTTTCGACTTCATCAATTGATAAAACACAAGGTGCGATCGCCTCTGCTGTTTTCAATGCACGTTTAACATTACCTTCGGACTCGCCAACTAGTGAACCTAGAAGGGATGCAATATCAAGTTGGAGCAGTGGTAAATTGAGTATACTAGCGATGTTTTTGGCGCAAATCGACTTACCTGTTCCGGGCGGCCCTGCAAGTAAGATACCTTTTGGTTGAGGCAGGTGTAGCTCACGCGCCTCTTGCGTAAACAGACGGCGGCGACGATTCAACCATTCGCGTAGCAAATCCAAACCCCCAAAGGGAATGGTAGCTGGTTTCCCCAACTCAATACCCATTTGAGACAATAGCCGAGTTTTGTACTCGACGGCTTTGGGGATGAAATCAGCATCAACGATGACACCATCATTAGTTAAGTTTTCTTTGACTGTTAACCGCAGAAAATCACTGATTTCTTCTAAGGTTAAACCCAGTGCTGCACGAGAAAGAGTTTCTTTTTCAGCATGTTCCAAGGAAATAGTAAAAGTCAATTCTTGTTCAATAGCAGACTGTTGTAAGTCATGCAAATAAGAATTGATGTGTTCAAGTATTTGGTCAATACTAGGTAAAGGGACTTCACAATAAGGGATCAATCTGACTAGGGATTCGTGTAATTGTATGTTTTGACCTAACAGAACAATGCGTTTATCTGTGGGTTTTAACCTGTGGTAAAGGTTTTTTACCTTGCTTAAAATCTCCCAACTCAATTGGGGTGAGTTCTTAGCAATGAAGGGATGAATGTCTCCGAGGATAAATACACCATTCCCACTAAAATTAGCAATGTAGTCGAAAACGAAGAGTATTGGATCAGCGTGGGGTGGTCTTTTGTACTCTGCAACTTGCTTAAACACCAATCCCCCATCTGCTGCGATTAAACATTGCTCTAAGGTTGATACTCCCAGATTCCAGAAGAACACTGGACTTGATAGCTTGCTAGATGCCTCTGTAGTCAACCACTGAATAATCGTTGCTTCATCAGGCGAAAGCACATCAACAGCAGCGATAGGAATTTGTGAATCGAGCGTGGAGAGAAGATTTGAGAGTTTCATGGCAGATTTCAGATAACTTCAATTAATTTTGGCGAAGCCTTTATGATCAGCAGTTACCAGCCGAGTTAAGACTGGTAACTGATGACTGATTACTGACGCAAACGTGTTTGATTACTGTTCGTAGTCCGAAGTTGTTGTGTTGGGTTTGGGCTTCATCTTTAAACGTGCGATCACTCTCGCTCACAACTCCCAATGCCTCCTCAAACGGCTGTGTCGCTGACAAGCAACTCAAGCCCTCAAATCCCTCCGCCTCCACTCGAACTTCACCTGTAGCCGAGTCAAAATGAATCAAAACTGAACGTTCCATATTTATCTCCTTACATATTGTTGAACTTCTTGATGTCCGGCAAAAGTCAGCCGTAGAGTTTGCACGCTCCCGTTGGTTTCTTCAGCGATCGCACATTCACCTAACCTTTCTTGTAACTCGGCGGCTTTAGCTCTCACCATCCGTTGTCCATAAGGCAGCATTAATTTATTGCTGAAAAAGTCTTTGCCTAACTTTGGAACTGTTTCAAAACTGTCGTGTATTATCTCGTACACGCCGCTTGAGGCGTTCCATTTGAACCCGATATCTGCACGGCCTTTTATAGTGCGACCAGACACGATGATTTCAGCACTTTTCCCTTGAGAGCCACCGTAGTATCCTTTTAGTGGCTGTGGTGAGGAGTGAACTTGCGGTGATAGCTTTAGATCCGTGAGGGCTTGTACTAAACATTCGCGGTTAGTAAGTTTGGTTTTAACGGTTGAGAAGTGTGACACAAGTTATCTCCAAGCTTTAAAAATTGGTTTGAGAAATAGTAAAAGTGCGATATTCTTTTGGAGGTGAACACCCCAGAGGTAAACACCACATTTCCAATTCATTAGCTAGTCTTGAGCGATGTAACTCCGCCCAAGACTGTTTTTTACCTAAACTTGAACGACATGACCGTAGCTTTCGACAAGCCCACATCAGAGCTTGCAAGCTGTTGCAGATTGCGTTGTTCATCTAATAGCTTGGTGCGAATCTCTTGCATCTTTTGTTGCAATTGAGTACGCCCCTCACTACCAAGATTCTTCGACTCAATCGCCGGATCATTAACAATCGAGTCAATGTGCGCCATCATTTGTTGCAGAGTGCTACCGGCTTCTTGGTCAGCATTCGCTAGTAGCACTTGAACCTTCATCAGATGGCGTTCCATTTTTCTTTTAAACTGGACTGGCTTGCGCCCTGGCTCCCAGTCAGCCAACTCTTCAAGCAATTGGGCAGCGAGTTGTTCACCACCAGCCAAAGCCGATTCCCTTAGTCGCTGCTCCAGATTTTGGTCATACTGTTGTATGAATCGCGTGATTTGCTCCAAGCATTCGGCTTGTTTATGGTCGAGTTGTTCGGATAGGGCAGGTATAATCACTGGGCGACCGATAATTACTTGGAGATAATCTTCAAGGTCAGTCAGAGTCGGAAAAGCCATTATTAAGTTGGCTTTGACTGATTCTTGCTTATCGTGAGGTAATTCCCAAGTGTTAAGTGAGAGAAACTGGTCAATTCGCTCTTGATAATCAAGCAACCCAGCTTCATAATCAGCTTTTAATTGATTGCGTAAACCAGGGGCAATGTTGTCTCTAATGTTGATTAACTGATTCCAAACAAGTGGAGCCAAATCAATCGGACAAATCCAATCGCCAGTATCAGCAGACATCCACTCTTGGACTGAAGCAATCTCTTGCCTCAATTGGGCAGCAGCTTCATCCAGCTTTTTGAATACCTTAATACCCCGCAAACCAACTTCAGAATTAGTCACTTTTACTAGGTCTGACTCAATTTCCGACACTTCAGCTTTTAGCACATCTGACCATTTTGGAGCAGCAGACTTTGTACTTTTCTTTAACTGAATCCTAAACCTAATGCGGGTTTTATTTAACTGTAAGAAATTATGGGGTTCAACCACTGCATCAGTGAGAAATACTTCGGTAGAGACACGATCAATTGCTTGTACCATTATTATTCACCTCAATCATTATTTTTCACTTTCAATTCAGCGAAGCTTTCTTTGTGAGTATTTCTCAATTTGTGAATACCTGTAGTAGCTCTATAGATTACTTTTGTAGAGCTTTCTTGTAGCCGAATATGCCTTTTAATGACTGGTGGTTTATGTATTGACATGGCTCAAAATAATTGAAGTTGCTGCGAATTGTTCTGTACCACAGGCTTTTGATAAACCATGCCTTCGACTTCATAGCAACGGGTCATGAGTTTGTTTCGATTTAGTGGAAAGCTGGCTTTTTTCCTTTGATTAGGTAGAGGTAAAAACAGATATTGTGGATGTTGTATACTACCTGTATCACCCAGATATCGACAAAGCGTACCGTTGATTTGGTAGACCTTTGATGAGCTTAAGAGTGTCGCGTCATACACTTTGATCAAATTTTTTTCCATCTGATTAGCATTGAAGTAGAGTGTGCGATAATCTTTTGTGGAATCGATTTTTCTCTACAGTCAACTTTAATCAGTTTGACTGTAGAGTTTTTCACGTATAATGTAATTTTCCGATTCTTTCAAAGATAGAAATGCTCGAAAATCTGGTTTAATTTTGACTTTGATTCATCTGGTAATGCCTTAAAATCAAACTCCTCTGAGTCCCAAACTTCATCAACACTATTGGACTCATCAATAACATTTGCAATTAAACAAGATTCGTCGCTGTAATCCCAACCGTTAGCTAAAAGCCACGGCAGAATTCCGTCAGATTGCAGTAGTTTTTCAACGTCGAACGAGTCGGAAAACTGTTGTAAGTTTTCGATATTGGGGTGAACGATTGTAGTAGTCATCTGTGATTAGTTGTGAATAGTTGAACAGCACGTATTAGCTGTAGATAAAGCTTGAGTAACTTATAACTACAGTCTCTCAAGCCCTGTTTACAACAGCTTAGAACACCATTTCTGCCGCAGCTTTTATAACAGCAATCGCCTGTTTACTAATTTCTCGCCAGTCGCTTTGCTCGTTGTAGGATGCCATGATTAACTCACTATTTACCCACACACGACAGAACAGAACGTTCTCATCTGTCGTTCCCGGAGTAGGCTGTAGTGTGATGGGAGAATACAATTGTTCTGGAGTGAGAGTTGCGATCGCTGCAAGTATGCACTTTGAGAAATGCGTATCGTAGCCTGATTCTAAAATATATGTCCGATCTGCTTGCACAGTTATCAGCAACTTGCAGGATTCTTTTTTGCGGCGTTCTGTATTCTCAAACCGTAGTTCTTTAAGATATCCAGTTAAAGCAGTTTGGGGGATGTCACTCGGTTCACCATTTAGCTTGTACCACAGCCCTCCGTGCTGACGATTGCAGTAGATTTTGCAACTGCCAGCTTCCGAATGCAATCCTAATTTCGGCTTATTGATTGCTGCAACTAATTGCTTGAGTAGTTCCTCTTGGCGCATTAAAGCAGCAAGTAGTTCAGCATTTTCTTGAGGGGTCATTTGTTTGTACCAAAAGCATTTTCACTTTTGTCTTGGCGTAGCCGTTGATTTCAGATGTATAAGTGCAGAGCCAATAAAACAGCGCTCTTGTTACTACAAAAGCGCTTTATAAAACAGTTATTGGATTAAGATTATCCTTGTGAATTAAACCTGACCAACAACTCTTCACGGGATAATTGAAGACATAGCGGAGTAAATTCTTCTGGCGTTAACTGCAACAAACTATCGACTACCCTCACTAACTCTTCATCCACAGTACCAAACTTAAATTTCAATAAGTTTTCTACAACTTGGCGTTGTCCTTGCTCTACTCCCTCTTGTACTGCTTGCGCTCTTGCTTTTTCGTAAGCTTGAGTTAAGTTCATGAAATCTAAGTGCATTGGATTAAGCTTCTAACTGGGTACGCACATATTCCGACGTTTGTTTGTAACTTCTAAAATTTCCTCAACCGCTTCTGTAACCGTAACACCATTTAAATTTTCAAAAAAACCAATAGCATCAATTTCAGATTGACTGATGCTTTGCAACTTTATCAAAGCTTGCATCGTCCGCTCAGACTTAAGCAAGCGACTTGGATACTGTTCTGGAAGATGTTCTCTTACGTAAGGCAGATGGAACTCGAAGTCCTTTGCTATCTGTTCCATTAGGGAAATTTTGAGAGTTTCTATTTGTATGGTCATGATTTTGATTCAACAGCCTCACCTTCCGTTTCTAAGATTGACTAATTTAATTTATGATCAACTCCTGGTCATATAAAGTTAATTCTGTCTGTATCATTACACTGGTACGCCACCTGTAAATTATTTCCAGTACATTACGTCTATACTAAACCGCCATCGCTTCCATAACTTCTGATTGCCTACTTATGACGAACAATCGTGATGATTGATGCAGCAACATTAGTGCCGCTAGTTTTAAAACTTCCTGCCTCAATCGGCACAATCAGAGCATCAACAAACTTCAGCCAATTCCTAAAACGTTTTTCAGTAGAATTATTTGAGTGCTGCCAGTGTGTTGATGAAATGGTGACAATACATCCGCCAGGGTTTAACAAAGTATACATTTCTTGAATGTGGACAATATCTTGATTATTGCTAAATGGAGGATTCGCAATAATTCTGTCGTAGCTTGTGCCATCATTCTCCATAAAGTCCGCACCTTTGAAACTAGCTGTCAGTATTTTTTTCAGAAATGATTGATTTAAGTCCATCAGTTCATAACAATCAATCACCTTGCCCGGAAGAACTTTGTTAATTGCCGTAAGGAGCGCTCCTCTACCAGCACTCGGCTCTAAGATACTGTGACATTCATTGATGTGTGCAAGGCTAACAAGTTTATCTGCTAGGGCTTGGGGAGTTTCAAAAAATTGATATTCCTTTTGCAAATTACGCTTCTCGCTACTTGCTATTTGCTTCAATAATTCTGTTGGGTCTTGCTCAAAAACAAAGCCTGAAACCTTCCCACCTTTCCACTTCCCACCTATCTGATTTATTTGTTTTGCCACATCTAAATAAATCTTGCGCTCTAACTGAATGCCCGGAAGCTTAACGATGTTACCTTGAACAGTACATTGCTTCAATATTTGTTCTACTGTCATGATTTTTTCAATCTGGCTTTCATTAAAAGTGATTGCGTAGCTAAAAATATTCAGCGTGACCAAAAAGTAATTTTAGTCACGCTACTGCGCCTCTTACGCCGCTATCAACTCCCGACAAACTTGCGGCATTTCAATCGGAGCAGTTGCCCTGGATAGCACCTCTACAGCCTCTTTCACACTCCAATACTGCACTCCATCGCCACAGCGCCAATAGTATGTCTTGGTGTCATTTTCCCAGACTTCATCAGCGTTTCTGACCTTGAAGAGGATTCCCAAAAACTCACCATCTAGATAGACGTTGTGAGCCGTCTGGGTGTGAGTGCGTCCTACATAGGTGAATCGGTAGCCGTCTACTGGCGTACACAAGTCTTCTGCACGAGTCCCGCGATACGAGCAGTTGCCGCAGCCGTGACCATCACAGTCAGGGCAGATGGCAGCAGGCATATTCCATTTGAGTGGTGTGAAGTCCCATTGAGCCAGTGAGGTTAATATCCGAGGCTTTTGTGAGGTGTAGCAGCCAGCATAACCGATTACCTTGTCAGGATAGGGTTGGATACTCAACGATAACCAGTCACAATCACCCAACAAGCTAATTTTGTCAGCAGCTTGTTTTAATTCCTCATCTAGTTGCTGATTGCGCTTTACTGGAGCAGAAAGACTTGTTTTAATCTCTGCTACTGCGCGTTTGAACTGCTCTTTGTGGTATCGAGCATAGCCGTGGATCATTTTCACCCAAACTGTAGTGCCATCTTCAGTAATCCAGATGGTAACTACATCTTCGGGCTTGCACTCTTTTGAGTAGTCCGACTGATTGACAATGGTTGCAATGATTTGGCGATCCTGTGTGGTCAACGGATCTTTTGTTGGCGTAGGGGCTGAAGTTTGTGTAATCATTAGGAAATACCTCTAAATGGGTAAAAGGGCGATCGCAGACTTTCCAGGGACGGCGATCGTCCTATTTTTATTACTCAGTTTGTTGTGCCTTCAGCACAACACTCTCACTTTAGAATTGGCGAAGCCTCATAAAAGTGTTCAAGGGTAAAGCGTATTAACTGATGGTCAAAACACCAGACAGTAGAAAGCTGTAGAGAAGATATCGGATTTATCGTGCCCTCTGTACAGCCACAGCCATGTTGAAACAATTGAAAAGGCGATTAACTGAGGAGTAATAATCGCCTTAATTCTGAAAAGATTGAAGTTTTTTAACCAGTTTTCAGACTTGGTAGGTCATCGGACTCATCTCCGGCGGCTTGACCATTACAAGTTTTAGGGTTCCGGCTGCTTGTCCCGGCGGCTGGTTATTATGGTTTCGTATCGTTAACTCGATTTGTAAGGGTTGAATTTTGAGCGCTTCTTTGTTTTTCAAAAGAGGCATCGCGCTCGTCTCCTCTCTTATGATTACTATATTACTACGCTCACCAGTGATTGTCAAGCGGTTTTCACTGGTGGGCGTAGTAGCTAATTTTCTTAGCTGTTGTAATCTATGTTCCAAATAAGTGAAGTGATATCCCCATCTAAAGCAGCACAAAGTTTCTCTAGAATTTCTGTACTAACAGTCATCTGAGTTGGTTTTTTTGGTTTGTTAATAAAGACGTGAGGAGTCTCTAGCTGCTGAATATAAGCCACAGAAACTCCCACAGCATCAGATAGCTTTTGTCTACTATATCCAGCTTTGTCTCTTAGCTCCCTGAGTTTTTGGGCATTTTCTTCATTCCACCTAAACGCAGCGATGGGTGTTACATCTACTGTGATATTCATTTTTACTTTAATTTTATTTTCACTGCGCTCGCCAGTTGACATGATAATACTATTAATATACTGGTGTCAACCATAAGGCTACACCAAGCAAAGGTGAAAGCGATCGCTTGCCCATTAGCAATGCGATTATTTCAGCCTGCGTCAACTGGAGAAACACAACACCTGTTCAAAGACTCTTACGGTTAATTTTCTCAAGACCAAGTGAAACTCACAAAGAATTCATTGCCGTAGAAATAAGAAACCGAAATCTGAAACTACTTAACTAGCTTTGAAAATCTAGGCAAGGTTTAAGAATGGCTCTCACCAGCAGTAATCTATTGTCTGCACAACGTTCACTCTCCATACGTGGTAAATTTAGCACTACGTAGTAGAGGAATATTGTCATTAATTCTTGCTTATTACGAAAATTTTAGGCGTTGGCTAGCAAGAACCGCAGGCATCGCTTTGGGGCTTAAAAAATAATCAAGCGTGAAAGGAAAGATTTTTTCGTTGGTTTTTAACCTTCGTTGTGATCAAGAGTAATTTAGATGCGTTTGCCCTGGTTGTACCCCCATTTAAACTTCTGGCTCTTGAATTTTTTTCTCCATCTGCTGCACTTGCAGTTTTATACCTCAAAAGGTATAGGCTAAAAGTAATAAGGGTTAATTATAATTCACTAGGCACAAGTGCAGTTGGACTCTTACTTTACCAATTTCGCCCAATCAAATTAACGACCGTATCTTTAAAGCTTAAATAAATAATCAATACTAACAAGAGGAATTGCTCAAATTGAATAAGCGGATCTAAACGCCAACCTTGTGTAATTAATACTATTCCACAGAAAAACATACAAATTGGTGCTAAGACCCCTTGAATAATGTATATTGTTAAAATAGGAATTGTTAATGCATTTTTTCTTTGATTTAGCCACCCCAACATTAAAGTTATGTAAATAACGGCTAAAACTAGATAAAGAGTTCCGATTAATTTAATTTCAATTAATCCAGTTGGTCTAACCCCAAAATTAACTTGAGCTAAAGCGGACATTTATACAGAATCCTAATTAGTTATCAATTTTTGTACTTACACTAGCCAAAACTTTTTACCGTTCACACCCGATACCATCCCCATCTCTATCAAAACCGTGAGGGTCAGGTGGCAGCACTCTAAACCTTCTTTGGGTTACATCTCGGCAATTCAAATCTGGTGAATTCTTTGGAATGCAAAAATCTGGGTAAGCAGGATCACAGTTATTCTGTTGCTGCGGTTGAATCGCCTGTGAAGTTGCCCGTTGAGCAGTTCTGTGGCGGAAGTCCCAAGGCATCACAGGATTAGCCTGACTCCAAAAAGCTAGACGCTGTTGTTTAGCGTAGTTTTCGGCTTGCAAGAGGCTATCTTTAGACTGGGGACAGCCTTTGAGATACTGGCGATATACTACAGCTTGCCCCTCTTGCACCATATTCACATTGATGCTGCGATTTCCGACATAAATCTCTGCAACTAAACGCTTGTATTTATCAGTTTCAACAGGACGCAGAGTGATGGCTTGTCCTACAGGCAGTAGCTGTTTGAGTCTTGCCGATGATTGCTGTCCCCAAGGGTTTTGTTTCATCTCCGGTGCATCAATGCAGACGAGGCGGACAGTCACAGTTTTGTTACCAGTTCTCACCCTTATGGTGTCACCGTCACCCACGCTTACAACCGTGGCAGTAAGATTATTAGCAAATACGGGTAACGACATTTGAGCTAGAAGCAAAGCCGCAACACCAATCAAGCGAAATTTAAAAATCATTTGTACTAAAAATCAATCAAAACTTCTTCTTTTAGGATTCCCAATTTCAGCCAAGCGATCGCTAGTTAACTCACAAATTAGTTTTATGTTTTAAAGTAGGAAATATTATCCAGTCTACTTTTCTTTGATTTTAGTTTTTTATTCTTCATCTTTAGTGGTCAGAGAGCGAATTAATTCCCGGATCACATCAGTTGCTGGTCTACTAGTCTTTGAACAGTATTTTTCCAGCTTCTCTGCTTCACTGGAGGTAAGATTGATTGTAAGCCGTTTAGCAGCCCATTTTTTATTCATAATATTAGACAAGTTAGATTTCGCAATTACTTCTCTAATATCAATCACTTAATCTGTTACTACATGGGTATCAATAATGATTTTTAATTTAAGAGATGATGAAGCAAAGTAACATGTTTCTCTAAATAGTAGTGAAAACGTAAAGTCTATTTTAGGGTATGAAGTTCCAGCCCATTAAGAACAATAATTATTAAGACACTATCAAGAAAGTATAAAATACTTTCAGACAAAATAGGTATTCTGGTCAAGTAAGTTTTTATCGTGGAAAGAGGAAACCCAAAGAGTGATCTTTGGAATCCCCGACCGTTTACGGCGGGGTGGATGTCAATACAATGGCGAATTAATACTGCAACCCCAGTAACGCTGGACACACGAACAGCAGATGGAACTGATTGATTGGCATTTTATCTATAAGAAGCCAACTACAAGTCCAATTCCAGTATGATGATTGAGGTTTGAGTACGGTAAAGGGACTATATAATATTGTCACTAACACGTTCTGATCTCGAATCTAGACGTTTGCAGCAGGCTATCCTACAGTCTGGCACTGGTGTAATCTTAACTGAAGCTCAGTTAGAAGAATCGCTTAACCAAACACTTGGTCAACAAAAGCCAAATTCTGATGTTTGGTTGTTTGCGTATGGCTCACTCATTTGGAACCCGATCTTTAAATTTGCAGAACAACGTATTGGTAAAATTTACGGCTGGCATCGTAGTTTTTGCCTGTGGGTTCCTCAAGGTCGTGGAACACCATCCAATCGAGGATTAGTATTAGGCTTAGATAATGGTGGTAGCTGTCGAGGTATTGCCTACCGAATAGCTGCTGCGGATGTATCATCAGAACTACCACTGCTTTGGCGACGAGAAATGGTAGTCGGTTGTTATATCCCTCATTGGGTGAAAGTTTTTGATGGTGTTCAACAATTACCAGCGATTACCTTTGTCATCAACCGCCAGCATCGTGCTTATACTGGCAAGATTTCAAAAGAAACAATAATTAACAGTATTGCCACAGCATCTGGTGAGCTTGGTTCTTGCGCTGATTACCTGATGCAAACTGTTAACGGATTAATGAAAGTTGGAATTAAAGATCAGCAACTGCTTTGGCTTTCCAAGCAGGTGTCGGCCCGGCTGGATTAGTTTCTTACAGCGATCGCTCTAGTAAGCTGCTAACAGGTTTGACAGCCGATGTTCAATTTAGTAAGAGGTAAAGACGCTGTTGTATTGCAATCTGTCTCGTCAACTAACAACAACACCCAACTCGAACGCTGATATTTCCTCCTAGTGGTAAACAGAGGGCGCTGTAACTGATTGCTCAGTGAATTTTAATCAGTACACCCCTGAACGAATGATGGATGTGGGGAAATAATTAAGTGACTAGAGCTTGGGTGTTGTTGTTTTGGGAATATAAGCAAGACCTGACTGCACTATCCCCTTCAACAGCAGAATAATTAGTTGATTCTTATCGGTATTAATAGTTTTTATTCTGGTTTACCGAACTGAGCAATTAGAGTAAACCGTAATCTTTTTTACTGCTTAATTTTGTGCGGTAATCATCAATTATTTGGTGATAAAAACCGAATTTACAGGAGTTTTAAGCATACTTATTATGAATACATAAGCACAAACCCAAGTGCAAAAACGATTAAACAGAAGCTAATTAAGGCGAGAAAGAGTTATGGTACTAGTTCGTTACAACCCCTGGCAAGAATTGAACGCTTTAGAACGTCACATCAACGGCTTATTTGGAGATACCAGAGTACCATCTGGACGGCTTGAAAAAGGCTTTGTCAGAGTTCCGGCTGCTGAGTTGCAAGAAACTGATGATGCTATTCATCTCAAACTAGAACTACCAGGACTGGAAGCTAAAGACCTAGATATTCAAGTTACCCAAGATGCTGTCCACATTAGTGGTGAGCGCAAGTCCCAAAGTAAAGCCGAAAACAATGGTACTACAAGAAGTGAATTCTACTACGGCAAGTTCCAACGTGTAATTCCTCTATCTGTTCGGATTCAAAATACTAATGTCACCGCAGATTATAAAGATGGCATTTTGAATTTGACACTGCCCAAGTTTGAGCAAGAAAAGAACAAAGTTGTCAAGGTGAATCTTGAACTTCCTGCTGTATAGTCTAAAACTTCTCTACCTCCAATGATTGATTGAGATAGCTAAAAGCCCAGTTATGAGATGACTGGGCTTTTTTGTATGCGATGTGTACTTTTTGGGGCTGCGCCTACGCTCTTTGAGCTTTCCTCTAAGAAAAAGTTGAAGTTACGGTGCCATGTTCCAAGGTTCTGGCAATTTGGCATAACAACTCTCTGAATTGCCGTTTAAATGATATCAACAGAACAGTCACAAATCGCCAGTTGTTGACCCAACGCTGTAGAATAACTCAGCAGCCAACCCACAGCGCTCGGTCATCGCTTCACCACAACTGGCTAGAAATCCACTAGAAAATAAATAGTATTAGAGTAATCGCTCTTTCTTACTTTTTTGCGCCTAATGCCTGCTGACTTAATTGCATCACAATATTTTGGGGTAATGGGTCTATGACTGCATCAGTAGGCAGTGATTGGATAAAAGCTGTTACCTCTTCCGGGGTTTTGTATTTCCCCTCACTCCAAGCATCAGCAATCTGTTTCGCTACCTGATCAGCATCATCTCGCTGATTATGGGCAGTAATGCACGCAATATCGTGGCCAGTAAATGATATCCAAGTCTGCCAGCGTTTCGTAACCGGATGCTGCACAATACCTGTAGTCAGTTCATTCTCTTCAAGCACTGATTTTTTCTTTGGGCCACCAAATCCTTTAAACATGACTTTCTTCAGTAAACGCTATCTTTTCAGAATGCCCAAAATAAATGCAGCAATCGCGCTTTTTTTACATCTGCAATTCAACACTCACATTCCCTCTAACATTGCCCCACGCTGCCTTGAGAACAGCGAACGCTACAGCTTTGCAGTAATTGGATTGCTAATGGTCAAGCAATTGATCTATGGCGCTACTTTTTCTTTAAACAGCTTACCAGCAGAAAACGCAGGTACTTTGGTCGCTGGAATTGTCATTGGCTCATTGGTTTTCGGATTACGCCCTTCACGCTCTGAGCGATGCCTACGGCGGCAAGCTACGCGTCGCTCGAATGACCCAAAACCAATGAGCGTTACCTTATCCCCACTCGCTACAGCCTCAGTAACAACTGACAAAAAAGCACTAATGACTTCATCAGCTTGCTTTTTTGTGACGTTGGTCTTTGCTGCTACAGCATCCACTAATTCGCCTTTATTCATAAATAAATCGCCCTGAAACATCGCAAGTACAGGAAATGTAGCATTACTTACTCTTGTCAGGGAAGAGGGAAAAGCGGGAAAAATCAAGCAAGACACGAAAATTAACAATGCACGTACTACTACGCCCTTGCTTTATCCCCCAGGCTTCCTTTCATTAGCATCCCGTCACCAGGAATCATGGTTAAGTCTAAATATTCAAGCGGCCTGTAGTAAACAACTGATATCCCCCGACAAAACAAGCCATTGAAAGGCAAAACTGCCATAAACTTGTGGGGTTGAGAACAGCACGACTACTAAAAAAGATGAGAACTATTCCTATACCCAGGGCTACCCAACCTAACCCCTTCTCTTGACGAGGCAGGACAAATAACATCAAAATCCCAGAAGTTAGAAATAATATAGAACCATCAGCAGCTATACCACGCCACCAATAGGGATATACATTGGTGGTGAAGTAGATATTTTGACCAAGAAAGTAAACTCCGGCTAGCAGTAATGTTAAACCGAGTAACTTGAAGAAAAATCTCATTTTTTATTTAGATAGAAAGAATGTTCTAAACCTGTATTGCCCAAATCGAAGTACAATACTCACTTTAAATTAAACTATGGAGTTAGTTTAGCTGCTTTATTAACTGTTTTGATAAAATTTTTATTAATACAGCAATCAGCATTATATGAGCCAGTTTTTAGCTTTGGTATTCTGTGCTTAAATTGAACAAAGAAAGGGAGTGTTACTCATCAAGCAGTTCAATTTGCATTTGGTGTTTCTTCGGCTGGCAAAGAGCGAATCAACTCTCGAATAACATCGGTTGCGGGTCTACCAGTCATTGAACAGTATTTTTCTAATCTTTCTGCTTCCCCTGATGCCAGATTAATTGTAAGTCGTTTAGTCGCCCATTTCTTATTCACTGATTTAATCAACTCAAATTAAAACTACTTCTCTAATATCAATCATTCAAACTGTTATCACAATGATAAAAGTAATGATATTAGCCTCAAGAAGCTGTAAAGTAAACACTAATAAGTGTAAAGCCGTAGTGAAGAATTTAAATTCAGTTTAAGTTATGAAGCTTAAGTAATTTCAAGGCAACAATTGTGAATAGAACATAAGCTAAAAGTTTTTCTGTAATTAAGCATTCAGTGGAAATACATGGTAAATAGCAGCTTACCCACTGCATTGCTAGTAGAGGCAATTTTGAACCAACCTGAGTTAAGTTCGGGAGAATAATACTTTGGTTAAGCCAAGCGCCATCACTTAACTGCCTGCTGTAGGCACTCGCCATCCTTTTAACTCATTGGCACAAGGTTTTACACCAACGCGACTGGTATTAATCTAATAGCCAATGTCAGGTGGACTAGCGATAATCTTGGGTGCTTCGATAATCTCTGCGATCGCCGATTCACAACTGCACCCAATGGTGAATCATATAACAGTAGCTGGCAGCAATCGAAATTCTGGTACAGCCCATTATTTAATCGCTTCTGGAGAAATATTGCCCTAAATCCCGGAACAGCGCATATCCTAAATGTATTTTGTATAAATCCTTACTTTTAGCAGCCCAGCCATGCCCCAAGACTTTTCCGGTCAAAATCTTAGAGGTCGTTCTTTTAAAGGTCAAAACTTAGTTGGGGCAAACTTTAGTGGTGCGGATATTCGAGGAGCAGATTTTACGGGTGCTATTCTAAGAGGGACTAACTTTAGCAATGCAAAAGCTGGACTGCAAAAGAGTTGGGCTAGTTTTCTAATTTGTGTTTCGTGGTTGCTCTCTGGAATTTCAGGATTTTTCTTAGCCATTACTGGAGGCTTGATAGTTTCTGTATTTAATAGCTCAACTTTAGAAACTAATGTTTCAGGCTGGACTGCCTTAGTCGTTGCCCTCATCGGAGCCGTCGCCCTTGCCTTAGCTTTCGCTTTCACCGTCGCCCTCGTTGTTGCCTTTGCCTCAGCCTTGGATTTAGCCGGGGCCTTTTCCTTCGGTGTCTCCGTCGCCTTAGCCGTTATCTTAGTGGTTGCCGTCGCTCTCGCCATCGCCTTAGTTTTTGCCTTTTCCTTCGCCCTCGCCTTGCCCTTTGCCATTACCGTTGCTGTTGGACTCGTTGTTACTGTCGCATTAGGATTGGACTTAGCTGAAGCCTTAATCTTCGCCATTGCCTTGGTCTTCGCCGTCGCTGGAGCCGTCGCTGGAGCCTTAGTTTTCGCCATTGCGTTGGTTTTCATCTTAGTCAGAAGTGGAGCCGCATCCATCGTCTTCCTCGGAGCCGGAGGTTTGTCCTTCGCCGTCACCTTCGTCATCGCTTTTACCGTAGTTATATTTAGTACTTACATTGCTAAGAGTGCAATGAAAGGAGATGAAAAATACGCCATTATTCGCAACATTACTCTTGCTTTTGCAACCTTTAGTGGTACAAGTTTTCGCAACGCTGATTTAACTGATGCTAATTTTACGGGAGTTATACTTAAAAGTACGGATTTTAGAAAAGCTATTCTGACTCGTACTTTTTGAGCGAAATATAATGAGATGCCCTTGTTTTTGCAATGAACCGATTACAGATCCAATCACTTTCTGCAATTAACGGCTACATTCTGTTGGTGTTTTATACCAGTGGTAAATGCTGGCAGTTTCGCTTGATTAATTTTGATGGTTCTGTGTATGGCTCCCAGCAGATTTTTTATAGTCCTGAACCTGCTAGAGTTGCAGGTATCAGTTGGGTTAATAATGATAAATAGCGGGTGGGTGCGATCGCCTGTAAATGAAGGGCGATGCCAACGTATATAAACTACGCAATTAAGTTTTATTTAAGTTTCATCATCTAACTCAGCTAAAATATTGTCGAGTCTGTCGTTAGTGTCCTTGGCAAGCTGAACACAACAGATTTATTACCAAAATATCAGCAATTAGGATGTTTAATAAAATTTAGATGGGAAAATATTTTATTTTTTAAACATACTAATTGCTGCAATACCAGACGCACCAGCATCAAGACATTTTTGATAATTGTTTTCGTTAATTCCCCCAAGAGCAAAGACTTTCATTTGTGTTGATTTGCAAGCTTGAGTGAGCATATCTAGACCAATACCTTTCGCTTCTGGATGAGTTGGGGTTGCAAAAATCGGCGAAAAAAATACATAGTCTAATCCCTCATACTCTGCCTCTTTTATAGATTTTAATGAATGACATGATTTTCCAAACAGTATATTATTGCTTTTTGCCTCTGGCATTTTAATTTGGTCTTTTTCTCTAAAATGAAAAGCACTAACTAAAGAAGATTTATAATTTAGAGAAAATGGTAAAATAATTTGCAATTTCTTGTAGGATAGATTCTCAATAATTATATCTATATTTTCTCTATTTGCCTCATATAATCTGATATAACACGAATCTGCACTGTTGCTGATAGCTCTGTTTACCCACTTATTAACTTGAGCAGCAATTTTTGATTTATCAGAACCAATTTTTTCGGAATTCTCTCTTGAGAAAATATCAAATATGGCGATTTTTTTAAAAGGTTTTATTGTTTCTTTCATAGAACCCTTCTTTCATTTTACAGTAATGGCTCTAGCAGCATTTATCTTATTAGAGAACTTTCTCAAAATAATTTCTATTGGGGCAGTTAGTACAATAATTTAAGCCGGAACTGTTTCAGTTTATCAGAAAACTAATCAACGCAAACTACAAACATTACTTAACTTTAAAGTGCGCCTTCTGACGATCGCGTTGCGATCGTAATGGTGGACTGAATAATAAGGTATTAAGGTATTCAATCCACCATTGTTGAGTTGAGTTACTAATCAGAGATGATCCAGTTAAACCTTGACTCGTCGGAGTCAGCTTTACTCCTGATCCTGATCAATTTTTTCGATATCATCAGGTGTACCGGTGGCAGAAATTTTTGATGTACCAGATTTACCTGCACCTGAATTGCCGCCAGAAGCGCCAGCACCGCCTGAGTGTTTAGAATCAGTGTTGCCTTGTTCATCTTGAAGCTGTTCAAGGCGGTTTTTTTCTTGAGCTTTATCTTTTTGGTCAGCCATATTTTAAAAACATTTTTAGCGTAGCGATTGCTATACACTCTACCACTTTCGTTATTCTGACAACACCAAAAGCAAATGCTCTTAATTGTCAGTTCTGGCGGATAATCAGCTAGTCGGTACGCTCCCCGCAATACCCTTGGAACCCAACCAGTTAAACCTATTTCCAGAAGTGAAACCCACGTCAGCACGTAGAGCAGAGACACTGGTAATGAGTGCTGATGCCCTGCTGAAGTGGAAAGCGCAAATTTTGGATTATCAGCAGAAGGTGAGAGAGAATAAACCACCTGAGCAGACTGCGTTATTTGACCTTGCACCAAAGCATTACGACCTAGACCGGATTGATCCGTTGCAGTTACAGGTGCGTAGGCGTAGCCCGCCGTAGGCATCGCTCTCTTTTTGGAGAATGCCAGCAGATAGCCCCGGCGATGCGTGTCTGTACTTCATCGTTGACTCTGCGGCTGACCTGATTTTATATGTGGGGGAAACTTGCAGAAGTAACAAGCGCTGGAAAGGGATTCACGCCTGCAAGGATTACATCGCCAGCTACCAGGATTTGCATTATCGCTATGGGTTGCAAACAGCAGTCAACATCGCTTTTTGGTGGGATGCACCCATAGACCGACGCGCACGGCAGGAGTTGGAGTTGAGTTTAATTTTGAAGTGGCGCAGTCCATTTAATAAGGAGAACTGGAAGCGCTGGGGGCAACCGTTTAGTTAGAAAAAGTAAAGTTTAGTATCAAAGTAAACCTGCTCTTTTAATAGAGTGATAACTTATTAATTGAAGCCCTATAGCTTCATAGGCAGATTTAACAGCCTGTTTGTTCAATTTAATAAGAGGTAAAAACGCTGTTGTATTGCAATCTGTCTCGTCAAGTAACAACAACACCCAACTCGAACGCTGATATTTCCTCCTAGTGGTAAACAGAGGGCGCTGTAACTGATTGCTCAGTGAATTTTAATCAGTACACCCCTGAACGAATGATGGATGTGGGGAAATAACTAAGTGACTAGAGCTTGGGTGTTGTTGTTTTGGGAATATAAGCAAGACCTGACTGCACTATCCCCTTTAACAGCAGAATAATTAGTTGATTCTTATCGGTATTAATAGTTTTTATTCGGGTTTCCCGAACCGGAATATTCGAGGAAACCGTAATTTTTTTTTAGTTTTCCTTAAGTGCGGTAATCATCATTTTATTAGGTGATAAGAACCGAATTTACATAAGTTTTAACCATAACCCTTTTATTTAGAAATTTATAGCCCAATTACGCGCCCTCTACCCCAAATTATTATTAGTTCTTGTGGCCATTGTGGCCGGGTAGCAGAACTATATGCCTATAATCCCGCCCACGATGACCCTGTTATAACCTTGTTTTAAAACGCTCTTAGAAGGAGATTAGGATGAATACAGCTGCACACGAAGTTACCCTTGACTACACGAACACCGTCCAAGCCGAGGAAACAGAAGACATCTCCCCAACCGCGCTCGATGAGCAGTACGATACTGCCACCATAATGGGCGGACTCTACGGCGATGGGATCATTGGATTAAAAGGCGCATTCGAGCCGACGTGGGCAGATCGCCTTGGTAAGGATATTGAGGCTCTTTTCTGTGAAGCGCTTGCGCGTCCGGGAGGAGCAGTGGGGCGCGGGCCCAACCGATACTACGTAGAGATTCACCCGGAGAGGATCGGGGGATTTCTCGATCTCGTTACACATCCTTGGGTAGTGGCAGTGTCAACCGGAGTGCTTGGAGAGGACTACAAAATCGTGGAGATTGGGTTCGACGTGCCTCTGACTGGCTCCATGAATCAGCCCTGGCACCGCGACTTTCCCGCGCCGGAAGCCACTCTGACAGGACGCAGGCTCAACTCGCTTGCCTTCAACTTGACCACGGTGGATGTCGAAGAGGACATGGGTCCGTTCGAGATAGCGCTCGGTACTCAGTGGGATCGGCCAATTGGCTTCAAACACGAAATGTTTCCGCCTAAATCTCTTTATAGCCGATACCAGGAGCGCACCGTGAGGAAGCTCCCAAAGCGTGGAGATATATCTGTCCGGTCAGCGCTGACCATTCATCGGGGTACAGCTAACCAATCCCAAAAATCGCGGCCAGCGCTAGTGCTTGGTGTGGATGCTCCAGATGCCCAAAACGCAGAGCGGCACGATCTCCAGTTTACTCAGTCTTACTACGAGACTATCCCTGTAGAACACCGAAAGCACTTCGCCTGCCGGATCGTTGACGCACTAGAACCTATCGTACAAGCGCATACGATCGAAGGACTCGTCATGGGGGAGGCTTAACATAACCTTAGTTCAGATTAAAACACATTATTAGCACATAAAGAGTACTGCCTTCTCCCTGCAAAAACAATGTGCTAATAAGATTTTTCACTGTATTAATGCATAAAAATTACTGTTAAATGCGGTATAAAAAACTTTACTGTCAAACCTAAAATCTATGTATAACAAAAGCTTAGGAATGATAAACAGCGCACTTATTGAATTAAATACACAATTTTATAGAGTTACTTAATTTACATTAAATACTCAAGAATCAATCTCAATACAAATTACTGTAACGTATAGATTAATTACTGATTCAGGTACATCAATTGTTAATTCTCCTAACGGATTAGGATTGAAGATAGAATCCATAATTGCACAGCGACTTATGTAGGTTAGTGCTGTACCATCAGCCAGAAGAAACACTGATTTTACTTGTTTTATTGGTATACCCCTAACTGATATTGTTTCGTAAGGTTTCATTAATAGGTGTAGATAAATGCGATTGCCCTTACGAGTTGAGGGGCCATAAAATTGCCAAGGTTCTAACCCTGGTGTTGTATCAAGTATACTTTCAGAGTGCTGAGACATCCAATCTGCTATATCTTGAAGCCGTTCTAACTGCTCAGGAGGGATTTGTCCATTACCCATTGGACTAACATTAAGCAAGAGGTTGCCTCCAATGCCTGCTACTTCGCACATTGTATGAATCAATTGACGAGACGATTTGAAGTTGCAATCATCTGAATTGTATCCCCAACTCTCGTTAATAGTCAGACAGGTTTCCCAAGGATGAGCAGGTGGGTGAGGAGGAATAAACTGCTCAGGAGTTTCAAAGTCTCCACAATTTGGCAGACGATCATTAATGAGAATATTAGGTTGTAAATCACGAATCATTTTTGCTAATTTTTGAGCCTGCCATTGCTCTGGAGTGCGTTCCCAACTTCCGTCAAACCAAATGATGTCAATTTGACCATAGTTGGTCAATAATTCTCGTATCTGATTGAACATAAATTGGATATACCGCTCCCACTGTTGCGCTGTAGGTTGAGGTAGCTGGTCAAAGCGATAAGGTTTATCTGCCTCTGTAAAAGCAGGATAGTCAGGATGATGCCAGTCACTAAGCGAAAAATAAAGACCAATACGCAATCCTACAGAGCGCATCGCTTCAGTAAATTCACGTACTATATCTTTTTTGTAAGGTGCAGATGCAATTGAAAAGTCTGATTCTTGGGTATGGAATAGGGCAAAACCATTATGATGCTTGGCTGTTAATATGGCATATTTCATTCCTAGACTTTTTGCTAAATATGCCCATTCTTGAGGATTGTATTCCTGTGGATTGAAAGTATTAGCTGTGGAGTGATATTTCTCAACTGGGATATCTTTGCAAAAAGGCAGGCTGAATACACCCCCAGCTAACGGCCAAGATAACTCACATCCTTGCTGAGAACTATGTCCCCAATGAATAAACATCCCTAATCGAGCTGTATTAAACCAATTATTTATCATAGTGAAAGTTGGCAATAATTCTGCTTAAGAAAGGAGAAATAGCTCTCTTAGCATCTTAGTACATATACAGATTTTGGTTATTATTTGTTGGCTAGGGTGAAAATGCGACACCGAGTAGCCCGCCGCAGGCATCGCCTATGCTGGGCAAAACGCCATCGCCCCCTTCAGTTTCAAGCGATCGCGAGTCGTGTATCGCACGCCTAGGAAACCCTTAACGTAATCATTGCGACGCCGAGTAGCCCGCCGCAGGCATCGCTCACTTTCCAAGAGAATCATCGCAACTGTGAATTTTGTCAGTTTCCAACCACCTTGCCACTAACCGCAATTTATCAATGTAAAAAATGTGGGTTTAATCAAGAAAAACTATTTCCTAATGGTATAGAATTTGCGAATCAAGCCCAATGTATGTACTGTAATCCGTAGGGTCACAAATGAGCGAAATCCTTCTTGTAGTAGATATGCAAAATGGTTTTATGCCTGAAAAATGCAGACATATTATTCCTACTGTCATTAATCTAATTGAGCGTTTTTTAGAGGCTGGTAAACTTGTTGGATTTACAAAATTTATCAATACTGCTGACAGTAATTATGTGAAGCTAATTCATTGATCAAGCTTGATACACGAACCAGAAACGAGTATTATTGGTGAACTTCAGCCATATATATATAACATTTTTGATAAACCTTATTACTCTGCATTTACGGAAAGTTTTTCGAGTTTTATTTTAATTAATCAAATCAGCAAAATATATCTTTGTGGAGTTGAAACTGATAGCTGTATTTTCAAGACAGCAATTGACTCTTTTGAGCGCGGTATTGAACCAGTAATTATCGAGGATGCTTGCTTTAGTGCTGGTGGTCAGCAAGCGCATGATGCAGGTATTTTCTTACTCAAACGTAATATCGGAAAAAACCAAATTCAGATGAGTAATCAGATTCTTGAGAAGATATCATAAGCTGTTCCACAGAAACTATCCATTGTGAGAAAATAAATGTTCACTTGACTTCAAATAGGCACGGCTTCAAGGAGTAACAGCGATAGAAACGCGATTTTTAGGAAAGTCCGGTCTATAGAACCGTTTACGCTGCATTTACAACCAATGGCTTTTTACCGGATGCCAGATGATTTTGGGCAAGCAGCTTTGTATTTTGTGATTGATTCTGCTGCTGAGTTGCTACTTTATGTTGGCGAAACCTGTCGTAGTAACAAACGCTCTCCGTGGGACTCATGGCCGTAAAGATTACATCAGCAGTTACCGAGACTTAATTAAAATGAATCATCCTGCATTTATGCAACGCCCGTAAAAGCGATCACAATCATCTCATCTGCGGTTAAACACAAATTAATTGCGATCGCACCGTGGCAAACTCGTTAAGATTTATTTCCCCCGTCTCTTTTGTTTAACTGCATAGCCGTAGGGTAAAGGCCAGTTCGGTTCCTCATCCAAGCTGTAACGCGCCCGAATCGACCAATATGGATCGCGGAGCATTTCTCGACCGACGAGAACCAAATCTGCACATCCACGAGTAATTAATTGGTTAGCATACTCAGCCTCCCTAATCAACCCCACAGCCCCTGTCCTAATCCCAGCCTCTTCTCGGATTTTGGCAGCAAAAGGCACTTGATAACCTGTCTGTACGGGAATCCTGGCATGAGGGACTAAGCCTCCTGTGGAAACATCGATTAAATCAACGCCTAATTCCTTTAGTTCACGGGATAATATAACTGACTGCTTGATATCCCAACCTCCCTCTACCCAGTCGGTAGCAGAGAGGCGCACAAAAAGCGGCATCCCGCTTGGCAGAACTTCACGTATTCGTCTTGTCACCTCCAGTAACAAACGCATTCGGTTCTCCAACGAACCTCCATAACGATCTGTTCGTTGATTACTTAGCGGCGAAAGAAAAGAATGCAGTAAATATCCATGAGCCGCGTGGATTTCGATAATTTCAAAGCCCGCTTGCAGCGCACGCTGGGTTGTGGCAACAAAGGCTTCAATCACCTCCTCAATCCCCTCCTCATCGAGGGCTATGGGAACGGGGCCACCCTCTTGAAACGAAATTGGGCTTGCTCCCACTACCGGCCAACCTCCTTGTTCAGATGTTAGCGGTGCGCCACCCTGCCAGGGAACATCACAACTCGCTTTCCGGCCAGCATGGGCTAATTGAATCCCTGCGATCGCTCCTTGTTGGCGAAGGAAGCGTACAATCCGAGCTAGTGACTCAATGTGCATATCGTCCCAAAGACCAAGATCGCCAGGGGTGATTCGTCCTTGGGCTGTCACGGCTGTAGCTTCTACTACAATCAGCCCAGTACCTCCAGTAGCCCGACTCCCCAAATGGACGAAGTGCCAATCATTGGCGAATCCATCCTCTGCCGAGTATTGACACATTGGTGACATCGCTATGCGATCGGGCAGAGTGATATCTCGAATTTTCAGTGGACTAAACAAGTCCACTTCCGGTACATCAGAATCGTGCAGAGCCGTTGATTGACAACCGGGGGAATCTATAAATTCTAATTCAGTCTGGGCTGGGGATGATAGTGAGGTAGTTAGGTTTTCTGTAGTCATGCTGTTATTTTTCCGTGCTTTGTGGACTTAAAACCCGTGTTCTTTATTAGTTCGTCAAAATCGATTCTAGATAAGCAGTTTCAGATATTGGGTGTCTGATTATTTGTCGCTTATCAAACGATTTTTAACTAATCCCCATAATTCCCCATCCCTCTACAGAGTGGGGATATAAGGCAATACGCTTGGGTTAAGGTTAAAACTCTGTTACCAAAGTCAACTTTTTAACGAACCGCCATCGCGCAGCGTCTCGCAGAGAAGGCGCAGAGAACGCAGAGAGAAGAGAGATATGCTTAACTGAACTGTATTGGCTTATCTGGCAGTTCTATTACACTTCCAACTCTCGTAGCAGTGCCTCATTTATCCTTTGTGCCTCTTCCCCACTAGTTTCTACCACATCAAAAGCTTCTTTGACAGCTGCTTGCACTCTAGGCGGCAGTGCTTCAAATTTCTCGTTGTTGAGTATAACAATGCGACAACCGGGGTAAGGGGCAAAATCACCGAAAGGTTCCATCCCTGATGTCATGAGCAATTTGCTAAGTTCTGAAATAGAATGGCGAGGCTTCTGGTTGTCCTCAGTGCTGTTAATTTCGGATGCAAAATAACCACACAGCCAACTGAGGCTATCAATGTCTTTTTTTAAAGCTGCAACCGTACCATTTAACACTTGCTGGTTGAGCTTAACAGGCAGATTGTCAAAAATTTGGTCTAATGCTTCTGGCTGTCGCTGTTGGCAATAACGCACCACAGATTCAACAATCTTATCAGTTTTTGTAGGTTGGCGTTGCCCAAATCCTTTGCCAGACATGGTAGTTGATGTATTGAATACAAGAATTTTAGCAGGATTTGGGGTTGTGAGGTGGCGATGTCTACTTTTTGGGGTGCGCCTACGCTCTTTGGGCTTTCCTCGCTTGTAAAAGTTGAAGTTACGATGCCATCTTCAAAGGTTCTGGCAATTTGGCATCACAACTCTCTAAATTGCCGTTTAAATGAGATATCAACAGAACAGAACAGCCACAAATCGCCAGTTGTTGACCCAACGCTGTAGAATCCTCAGCAAGCAACTTACAGCCTCGGTCATCGCTTCGCTACATACAGCTGGCTAGTAATGTACTAGAAAACATATAGTAAATCTGGGTAGGAGCAGCCCACTTTTATCGCTGCTCTCAACAATTGGTAGAGTGAGTAAGATTACTCAACATCTGTACCACTTTATCAATGAATAACGATGTTGTAACTTTTATCATCAGTGCTGGTCTGCTTGTTATTTATCTGGTATTCTCAGCATTGACCGAGATGGGGACAAAGCTACCTTGGAAGAAGTAGGGGGTGGAATATTGGGAGTGCGTAGGGGGAGCATCGCCGCAGATATCGCAGCTACCAATTAAACTATTTTGTTAAATAATGAGTACATGAGAATTATGTATGAGTAAATTAGAGAAAACTATGCAAGTAAAAGTTTTGGCTACTACACTTACGCTTGCTACTTGTTCTTGGTTTACAACACCTGCATTCGCCCTAATTGAAGCTCCTGCTGTTAGAGAGATTAGGCAAAATCAACTTTATCCAGCTTCCGCTTCCAGGATTGGTGTTAGTCTTATTAGCCAAGCTATTAATAAGACTGTATATGTTTTAATATTCAACTCTCATACTGACCATGAAGGAATCCATACGATTTTTTTTAATGGTCGCAACAAAGTATTGATGTTTGAATCAGCCTCGGATGCAAACGACTTTGCTAAAAATATAGTTAAGGAAAAACCAGCCGATTTGAATATTCCAACACCAGTTGTCGAAGCTATCAATTCTCAAGAAATCATAACTTTTTGTCAAACGGCTGGTTATGACTACGAGTTAATTTCTACTGGAAGTAAAATAGAACCGCCTTTAACTTGGGTTGAGAAGCTATCAATTCCGTCCAGAACTAAATAGCATCTGCTGATGTCTGATGTTCTCGTTGCCAATTTTAATAACGACTTTCTCTAATACTGACTCCAAACGAGTGGTAAATTCAACAGGAGCCATGATAAATGCCACGTTGGAGGCGATCGCAATTGTCAATTGGACTTGATGAGAGGAGTTTAGGATTTATCACAATCGATAGGCTTGGCGAACCCTTATTATATATTTGGTATGGATATAAAACATCTGCACAAGTTTCATCAAGTCGCTTTTTGCAGGTTCACCTTTATTCAACCATTCTATTAAATCAGAAGGGTATAACCAAAAACTTTCAATAAAATCATTCTTATTGTAATTTGGTTCACAATCTAATGTAATTTCATAAACTTTCATAAAAGCAGATACTTGATATTGATATGGTGTTAGATAACCCAATAACTGCGTATTAAGCATGTTTAAATTTAAGTTTAATTCTTCTTCGAGTTCACGTTGCAGAGCATCTTCGTAAGTTTCTCCACTTTCCACATGACCACCCATGCTGACATCAAGACAAAGGGGAAAAATTCGTTTTTGTGCAGAACGGCGAGGTATCCAAAGTTGTCCTAGTGAATTAACAGCAAAAGCATTGACAACTCTAAAATTGCACAGCCCTTGACTATATATTTCTGAGCGTTTCTTTTGTCCGATAACGCAATCATTTTCATCTACAATGTCAAGTATTTCCAAATCTTGCATCATACAAATAGAATTAACACTTATTAAATAATATACAGGTCATAGAGGATTGGGGGCGGTGTCTGCAACGGGCTACGCCTACGCTTGAAGTTTCCTCTAAGAACGGAGTGGGGCGCGATCGCTCACTTTCCAAGAGAACTAATCCCCCCAAACTGCCATAAACTCTTGCCACTCCTCCTCAGTCTGGAGGGGTTTGTCTTTGGTCAGTCCCACTATTCGGGCTAACTGCCTAGCTTGGTCTGGGTTTTCGCCAAGTTCTATCAACTGGTGTTCTAGGTTGGGGTCGTAGCCTTGGGCTAGTAGCTGGGCATACTCAGTATCGGTCATGCCGAGGTTGTGGATGTTGGTCATGGTGGGGTGGGCGATCGCGTCGGTGGTTTTCATGTTCTCGAATGGTGTTATGCGCTTGATGTATATCTCAATGTCTGCTGTAGCAAAATAAGGGATTATCTAGGTAGGTAATATATAATTAAACTAATTTAAATATACTGGCAATTACAGCGATAGATTTAATCCAATGGAACCATTAAATCAAAAGTCCAGATGCGAAGAATGGAAGAGATTGAGAGAGGCTGGGCATGACTATAGAACAGCTTATACTCTATCTTCAGATAATCCTTTAGCTACTCATAATAGATTGAATAAGTTAAGGGAAGATATTTTAAACTATATTAATAGTGGTAAAAAAGATACATCTTCACCCATACATCAAAAACTTAAAAGGCATCAAGAGAGTAATAGTAAATATCTTCAAGAAAATAATGAATCAATGAATGATATTCCAGAAGAGTACCAAAATCCTTATTATATTTTTGGTATGGATTTAACAGATTTATTATCAGATTAACAATAGGTTTAAATTGTTTCTGTAATTGACTTTTACAACTTGGTAGATTTTTTGACATCCCTTAAGAATGGGTGCGATCGCCTGCGACGGGCTACGCCTGCCTGGGGTGTTCCTCTAAGAATTGGGGCGAACGCTAGGGAGTATCTATAGGAGAAAAGTTTTTACTGTTTTGCAAAGTTCCAAAAATTATAACTAATCAATCGAATTTTATATTACTTCGCCAACCACCGATTTAAAGATTCTTTGCGTTGTTGATTTCTTTCTCCTGGACTCATATCAAAAGAACTTTGTTTTTTAAATGCTAGGGGGTTATAAATTCCTGTTTCCCAGTTTCCATACATAGGATTAGGTATTGCAATGTAAGCAGGTTTAACTATCCCTTTTGTGATATTAAACATACCGTAATTTTTCCGGTTATTGTCTACATGATCACGTCGTTGTTGGTTATTCTTGCCTATGGTTTCATCAAAGTCATTGAGGTTATCACCAATCAAGGCAATTACTGTATATCTTTTTCCATCAGCACTGCCATTTTTAACAGCGTCTACTCGCCATTGTTTAGAGGTATTTTCTTTGCCGTCAATTATTTTAGTAAACTCTCCTTTTAACAATACTGTCTGTTCATTGACTCCTGTGAATCCCACTGCTTTTAAATTATTGATAGTAGCTATTTCTAAATCGGTTATTTTAGAATTTTTAGCACTTTTTTCATCTCGATTGGAAATAAAAAATACCTTACCACCATTTTTATTTACATAATTAACTAATTCAACTGCTCCCGGTACAGATTTAGCTTTTTCTGCTTTAATCCATTGATTCCAAGTAGTAAGTTGAAACCCATTATTAGTATCTAATAACCCTGCTTGATAGGGGCTATTATCAAGAACTGTTTCATCAATATCAACAATGATGGCGGGACGGGCAATATTTTTTGATTTAGCGGTATCAAAAGTGAGTTTGGCTATATTGAACGCTTGATAAGTTAATGCTCTATATTCTCCAGATTGTTGCACCCAATTAACTGCCAACATTGATTGCTCATTTAATTGAAGGTTACTAATATCTTTTTGCGAATCTTGTTGTAATTGTGACAGTAGTAGCACTGGTAATAACGCGGGAACAGCAAAGAATTTAGAGGGCAATTTAGACATTTATATTTTGGTGGTTATAATGATTGATTTTATTTGTGAAAGGTTACGATTTTTTTGAAGATTTTTTCTGCGATCGCCAATACCAAGGTGCAGTAAACTGTGAATCTGCCCAAATATTTAAACCTTGTTGTTTAGCTTCGTCTTCAGCCTGTTCCACAATACCAGCACTAGGGCAGTTTTTCAGGTATTTTCGATAAACCATAGCTAATCCTTCTTTAACTAATATCTGTTGAGTTAAAGTATTATCTGGTAAGCGGACTTCAGCGACTTTACGACCATAAAAATCGGTATCTACTATATTTAGTTGTACTTGACTACCACCTTTTTGTATTAATGTTTTTAGTCGCTCTTTAGCTTTATTGCCCCATAAAAACTGATTTGTATCAGCAGGGTTATTACTGTTTTTTTCTGTATCCGAATGAGGTACTTCTGCGGTATCTATACAAGCAAACCTCACTCTGATTTCTTGATTAGATACATCAGTGACTGTTATTGTATCGCCGTCATCGACTTGCTTGACTTGATAGTTTGACTGTATAGAAGATTTTGGTATATCTTCTAATATATTTAATTGATTAGGCTCTGTAATTTTTAATTCAAACATTCCTCCTTGTGCTTTTTGGGGCGCAACATTTGTGATTTTGACTTCTTTACCTTGTAAGGCAATTGGATTAGAAGCACCGGAAATTTGATTAAGAATTTTTCGAGGTACAATTATTTGGTAAACTGTATTATCTTTTCCTGACAACTTGAAAGTTTCAATTTCATTAGTTTGACGACTCCATCCATTAACACGTCCTAATATTTCTGAAGTATCAGGAGAAATACTAGGTTTTGGCTCTGGGGAACTATCACTACAGTAAAAATTAACTGGATTTCGTTGAAAATTTGCACATTTTAGAATTTCTTCAGTTCTTTGAGATATTTTTATTAATTGTGAATAATCATGTTCTTCCCCACCACTATAATTAGCTTTTTTTCTAATATTATCTGGTGCATTTAGCAAAACCTTTGTAATTATCTGACGGTCAGATTCAGAAAGCTTAGATGATAAATAAACATTAGCACCAGGAATTTGCTTACTTAAGTGAATAATTTTTAAATCTTTGTCACTTGCAACTGCCTCATAAGCACCAGCACCTATATCAGCTTTTCCAGTTTTAACTAAGTCTTTAATATCTTTACTTCGATGCCCCATATCTACCCTGAGACTTTTACCAAATAAGTCATAAGCAGGTACATAGAAACTAGATGCTGAATTGAAATCGCCTAGAGCAATAGTATTTGTAGTTTTTAAATCATTGAGAGATTTAATACTACTGGTAGATTTTGTGAATAACGTAGCCTGGTAATATGGAGGATTATTTGGAAACATTCGGGCTGCAAAATGATAATCGTTATTTTTCGCAGCTACAGAAAGTATTGGTGATAAAGTAAAGGCAATATCCCATTCTTTATTTATCATCCTTTTTCGGGCTTCTTCATAAGAAATTGATTCATCACCATCAATAACTATTTGTACTTTATTACCAAATTGAGAACGTAAGTAGTTTGTTAGTTCTTGATAGTAACTCGGGTTACTCAAAATTCCTATGGTTAAAGTGGTTACTTCTATTTTTTTTTCTTCAATAGGTTTTTTAGAAATATCTTTATAACAAATACCATTTATTCTTGTTTCTGTAGCGGTTTCGCATGGTCTTTTATTCCAAAAATAATTCCAAGTTCCGCCAGTAGTTACCAATATTCCTAATCCTATCAAGCAAGTTAGGAGAATAGATTTATTTGTGCGAGTTGGCTCAGTAACTTTTTCTGGAGTCGTTTCAACGGATATTGGTGGTGGCTCAGTAACTTGTTCTGGAGTGGTTTCAACAGATATTGATGGTTCAGGCGACTGAGCAATTATAATTTTTTCAAGTTCTTCTAGTGAAATTCCTATGAGTTCGCTAATAATTTTTTTAATACCAACTTCATTAAATTTTGCAGCAACCTCTTCATTAGTTCTAATACTACCTAAAACCTGTTCTATTTTAGATACATGACAAATTGATACTGACTTTCCAGGTTGAAAGGTATTAATAGCAGCACCTTCTACGTCAAATCTTGTTTCATCTGGGGCAACAACAAAATAATTGACCCAGAATTTGATATCCCGAAATATACGAGACTGGAGCTTATCTTTTATAACTAGGCTGTATCGTTCAACTTGTTTATATGGATTGCCGCCAACTGCTTTAATTTCTTGAGTATCAGAAAACCATCTTTCGTTGGCGCTTCCTGTCCACTTACCTTTATATCCTTTTGCCTCTAAACATACAAATACCCCTGGCTCCATTACCACCAAAGCATCAATTTCGTGTAACTTTGAACCAAGAGCCTCTCTAAATTGAAAACCCATAAGGGCGTAACCTGCAAGTTTTGCTTGCTCTAGAGTTGTTTTTAAATTTTTTTCAAAACCTTGGAGTTCTGTTTCCTCTGGTAAAAGCACTTTCATAATAATTTATAACCCTAATATTGAAATATTTAAAGTAATTTGACATTAAGCCAAGATGATTGTAAGTACCCTTGCCCCTAACTAATCTTTGTGAAAAGACTTCTCTATTAAACCCGTTTAATAACCAGACAATTGCAGATACCTTCAATGATGCGGTAATATTTTGGGTTGCCTTGAAATAGCCAGTAGGTCATTGTTTGGTAGATTTCCTCTAAGAATTGGGTGGGTGAGCGATCGCTTTTGGTACGTGATTCTTATTTATCTTTTAGCTATATCATCGGCAATTAATGCTTCTCTATATAACCAAGCTTCTCTAGCTGTTTTAAAACCATCCATCCACTTTTTCTCTTTCGTATCTTTAATTCGATACCCTACTCCCCAAGTGTCATTTTCAAAGCAATAGTATATTTTATAAAGCATTACGGGTTGAGCAAAATCATTTCCGCAATCACTGTCATGTTCTATCAAGGAACCATCTTCTCTAATACCGTAAAATCGACGCTTTTCTTTGTTGATGTTAACCTCTAAAATATCCCCTAAATGGTTTGAGTGTAAAATAATAATTCCATTTTCTTTGACAGTATGAAATTTTTGGTTATGCTTAGACATTGCATTATCCTTGTAATATCAATACACTTAAGTTTCTGAACAGATACTCATTTACCCGCATTAACGAGAGCAACCGATATATTCTTTAATAAGTAGCTTCAATTCTCTAGTAATTGGTAAACCGTCAATTTCTCTACAGAGGTTATGCAAAGGTTCACCTTTAGCTTTTCTCTCTTGATAAATTCCCTGGAGTAGTGCTGTCAATCCATATTTGGTTAGTGCATCTGATGCTAATCCTATTATTCCCAGTAATACAATACCGCCTACCATTCCGCCTGGGCCTAACATGGCTAATGCGGCAGTAATTGCAGCAGCACCAGCTAAACCAGTTGATGCCATTGCGATGAGAAGTACAACGGCTGGTAATCCAACACCTGCTAATTTACTAACAATTTCATCCATGATTATGATTACTGTTGATTTGATTCTTTAACTTTGGCTCTTCTAAAAATGCACTCATAGATTCCTTTACGCGAATACTCCTCTCCAGTCAAGGCTCTACGCGCAAAAACCAATTCCCACCCTTCATCGCCCAATTTATTTATGCCTATATCAAAAACAATATCGTCAAAGCTTTCAATTTTATATTCATATTGCAAATTTTTGGGTTGTCGTTGCCACCACAAATTAAAAACCAGTATCCCTAGTATTCCCCCTAAAAATACAGTATTAATTACTTCTCTAAATTGAACTAAAATGTTGAATATATTAAACGGGTTTGTTTTATTTTTTGAATTGACAGAAGAAGTTTGCGCGTTAATAATCGGTGTTGGTAATACCTCATGCTCTTTTAAGTTAATAGTTTGTCGCCAAGCAGGAAACTTACTACCATTTACCTGCCCACGAATATATAAAAATTTGATTCGGGCTAAATTTAACTTAGCTATTGATTTTTGAACATAATCAACAAAAAATGATTGTTCTGGAACTTCCTTAGCTTCAGCCGTTATGGTGAGGCTATCATCTTTGATACTTACCTGAACTGTTATGCCTTTGGGTTCTAGGGCTTTATTCATCAGGCTAACAATTGCTTGAGTATCACCCTGTTTTGCCTGTTCTAAAATATTTGTTTCAGTCATACTAAATCATCATTATTTACTGTACACACTAGATTTTCTTGCTTCGGAGTGCGATCGCTAACTTTTCCTCTAAGAATCTGGTTTAAACCACTCATAGCAAATCAACTTAATGTCTTTCTGCTGGATAATTTCTGCTGGTCTTATGTCTTGGTCATCTGCAAGTTCCTCATATTGGTCACTGTCTACAAAATATTCATCTAACCCAGAAATGAGTAAGCTGACATTTTTATGTTCTTTGAATAACTCCCAAATTGCTTTAACATCTCGCTCATAGCTACGGGAATTAACGGTAGTGATTACCTTTAACACCCGTTCTTTGGCTTCTTCATCAATTGGTTCACTTTGAAATAAATCAGGCTGGGTGAGAGCATGATGAATGCTTTGTAATAGCTTGGGCATTTGCGGTTTAATGCCTTTAGCCGTTTGCTGTTGTTGGAAAGAGTTAAACAGATTGCCTACGGCTCTTTCTAAAACAGGGAAAATGCGGTTATCAAACTCAACTGGTGGTAATTCATCAGGTTTTGGAAAATCTGAGGATTGGCATTTAAGCCAGTTAAAAATGGTGCGTTTGTCGCTAATCAACCTATTAGGGTCTAGGGAGATAGCATTATCAATGCGTGGGTAAAAATGCCAAAAGTGCTTGTCTTGTACCCGAAAAGCAAAGAATATGCCCCCATCAGGAACGTTGGGGTGGGGTATGGGTTTATTCCAGGTGCTATGAATACCAAAGGGGATATCATCAATTAGTTCCTTACTAGCTTGTTGTAAAAACTCTAGTAACGGTAATCTCATCTCATCTAGGGATACCAAATCAGATGCTTGTTCTAGTTCTTCTAAAATGGCTTGTTTTTCTGCATCGGTGTCAGCCATCTTGAGTTTGTACAGTTCGTCTAATGATTTACCAGAAATAGTTTCACCTAGTACACTACCGTCTAGCCCTACCTCACGGTCAATGGTAGCAATACGCTCTTGTAATCTTCTAACTAACCCTAATAGCGTCTCTAGTCCCTGTTCTGGAAAGCAATTGTAGATAAATAGCTCGTCATAATCAGTGCCTAAGCGGTCAATCCGTCCTGCCCTTTGAATCATGCGGACTGGGTTCCAGTGCAAGTCATAGTTAACTAACACCCCAGCATCTTGCAGGTTTTGACCTTCTGATAGTACATCTGTACAGACAAGAATATCAATTGGGTTTTGTTGCAGTAGAGTTAATTCCTCATCATTATCAGTTTGGACATTAGCTTTAGGTGCAAACCGCTTAACTTTCTCTTCCCGTTGTTTACCGGGGGTTGCACCAGTCAATAACTCAATTACAGGCGCTTGACCATTAACTTGCATTTGGGATAACCAAGCTTTATCTGTAATTAATTGCTTATATAAATACTCAGCAGTATCTTTGAAGTAGCTAAATACTAAAATCTTTTTACCTTGCAGTTGAGTTTTGAGTAGGTCTTTGAATGCTGCTAACTTGCGGTCATAGTCTGTGTTGGCTATGGCTGACGATTCAATTTGTTCTAAGGTGATAATAATGTTATTTAAGATTCTCAAATCAGCTTCAATCTGCTGTTTGAGTTGATTTATGTCATAGTCTTTAGGATCAACTTCACCTAATGACTCAATAATGACATTAACTGATTTACCTTCTTCTTCGTCTGTTTCAGCAGCTAATACTAACTTGCGAAAGTTTTTACTATCTAATAGCTTTTTTTGTTGAGTAAGAATTTCATAAAAATTAGTTTGAAAGTCTCTTTGGTTACGAATACTATTTCTAAAAGCAAGTAGTGAACTTTCAAATCGTTTAAAATAAAGGGCTTTTTGGAGGGCAACTAGGGCATCATTGCGCTTAACTTCATTTTCTTCCCCTTTATCCTTGCGCTTTTTAAAAGCCTTAATGTTATAAGCAGGTAAGTTCAGCTTGTCAATTTGAGTGGCTATCCCAGTGTACAGCCCTGCAAAGCTATCCTCAAAATTATAGGTAAACTGTTCTAACTGACGTTTAGGAAAGTGAATGAGTTTACCATTAATGCGAATTTCTTCACCTGCTTGTTGCCTTCTAATCACGTCCTGGCGGCTACGTCTCACCATTGTTTGCATAAGGAGTTCTGTAATTTCTACCCCACCTTTAGCTAGGGCTTTAAAATAAGTCTTGAGGTTAGAAATACCCCATTCTCTGTAATAAGTCTCACCACCACGGGTAATTAGTAATATTTGATGATAAAGGTCAAATATGCTGTTATTAATAGGGGTAGCTGTTAGTAATACCACTCGTTTATTGCGCTTACCACTGCTGACTAGCTTTAATAAATTACGGTAGCGATTGGTGGCACTGTTACGGAAGTTATGAGATTCATCCACCACCACGATGTCATAACGGGCATAATCTTGAACATTAAAGCTTTGACGGCTGATTTCTTCATGAGAAATTACATCAGCTTTAATGCCAAATTCATCTAGTTTTTTGTCCCACACTAATTTTTTGAGTTGAGCCGGACAAACCACCAAAGCACGAGGCACAAATCTCGGTTTCCTCAGTTTAATTAGGTAATAGTCCAGCAGCCGCAACCCAATAAAGGTTTTCCCCAAACCCACAGCATCAGCAATAACACAGCCATCATGTCTTTCGATGAGTCTAACTGCTCTTTCAAATCCCTCTTGTTGAAAACTGGCTAGTTCTAATGAAGTGCGATCGCTCTCACCAATGATGCTATCGTCTTTGAATAATTCGTATAAAGCTTTGAGGAATATTTGGTAGGGGGTATAAGCTTTACTGCCAAACTTGGAGGCGTTGAGGGCATCAATTAGCTTGGCTTTATAGTCAACATCAACGCTAGGGTCATTCCAAAATCCTGCAAACCAGTTATGTCTGAGGTCGTGAGCGATCGCACCAATTTTGTTGACAACGTTTAACTCGGTATTCCCTTCTAAGCCGGCTGGGGTGAAGTTGGAAGACCCGACGATGCTGTAATTATTGAAGATATAGGCTTTGGCATGAAGAAACTGATTTCTATCTCCATGCGCTCCAAAAAGTCTCACCTCAACGTCATGCCTTTGCAAATAGGCAATCATGCGCTCTATCTCATTCTGGTATTTAGAATTTAGCGGTTGGTTTTCTAACTCCTCTTGAATGTTTTTCTTAAAGTAACGGATTAAGTCAATGCGATCGCTCTCTGCTGGTCTAATGGTGGGGTCACGTCCAATGAGTAAGCGCAGGCTGGTTAGTTGGTTCATGGCAGCTTCCAGACGTACCCATGCCTCAATGCGGAAAAAGCCAGTGGCGATGTCAAGGACTATTTGATTTTCATCCTCAATTAAGGTTTTGAGGATGGTTTGCAGTTTATGACGGGAGTTGTCGATGTAGTCTGGAATGGACATTATTAATTTTTGTTATTACTTTCAGTATCAGTAAATGAAGATGGTGCTGGTTTTAAGTCAAAGGTTTCATTAAAAATCTCTTGATATGCTTTTAGAAATTGTTCTGTTTTTCTAAACTCTTTAAAGACTGGCCACTCTTGATAATGAATTGCTGAAACTTTTTCAGGGTGATTTCCAATTGCTTTCATTAGTTTATAGGCTTCGTCATACTCATCTAATAAAACAAATTTTGCTAATTTAAACTCATCACAACAGGCACTCCAGTCTTGTTGTAATAGAAGGTTGCGGTATTCCTTCATATCTCCGCTCCATTTAAGGCATTGTGCTTTATTTAACAGCAGTAACAACTTTACCTGTTGAGAAGACTTTTTTATAATAGGTTCACTTCTTGCAAAGTCTAACAGTATATTTGACAGTTTATATTCTTCATCAATAATAAGTTGAAGACATAAATTGTTTAGCGTTATATCTGCAATTTCTCGTTCTTCAGGCTTAATCTTTCGCCATAGAGTATGAGCTAATTTCACTCCTACTTCAAAGAAGCAATAATAAGCTTTATCAAAGTATTCTTCACTAACGTCTAATTGATCGCCAACTTTGCAATTAGATAAAGGGATTGCATTTTCTGTACATACATTTATATATTGATTTGAAATAATGCCATCACAATGAACAAACAAATTCCTTCTTTCCGTAATTTCAATAAAATTTTTCCATGCTGGTGTGTCAAAATCTCTAAGACTTTTCATATTTAATCTATTTTCAAGCCATTTAAAATGTTCATTATGGCTTTCTCTCAACACTGATTCTATTTCTTTTTCAATCAAATATTCTTTAGCTGCATCCATACTATTAAATTTTAGTAGCTGTTTAAAGCTAAGTTGCTTATCTGAAGCATGAATAGTTTCTGGTTGAACAGAAAACATTGTTCTAATAAGTAAACTTAAATGAATATCAAATTCACTAACTAAAGAAATAATAAAGTTCCTTTTGATAACTGGTGAAGATATGCTGTATTGAAGTGCTTTTTTACCTAATACCTGAAAATCTACTAATTTCTCATAAGGCATTTGCAAAGAAATTTTTAGTTCTGTTTCAGTTTGTTCTTGGCTTAAAAATGGTGATGTAAAACCAATCAATTCTTTTTCTGCATTTTTCGCGTTGAGATCAATTATATTAGCAATTAATTGAAAGCTAAATTTTAAACTTTCAATTCGAGTAATAAATCTATTGATTACTTGTTGAAAATTACTATTCATCATCATTATCCAGTTGATATAGATTTTTTCTACTAGCTCTCTCTTGTTGATATTGAATAATTATATTTGCAATTCCTTTTTCTACTGGTTTTGTATCGCCACTACTCAATACTCCACAAGACAACATTCGATAAACCAAGCTATTCAAAGTCTCTTGTAAATTTTGACATTGAGTTTGTAATCGAAAAATATTTTCATCATTTAAATTACTTTGTGTATCAGTTTGTACTAAGTCAAGCTTTTCTGACAAAGCAGTAATTTCATGCCGAATTGCTTCATAATTGCTATGAGATGATATTGCTAGTCTTGTTAGAGATTGAATATCATTTAATATTTTTTGATATGTTTCATTATCATTTCTATTAACTCGCTGGTGTAGCTGTTCCTCAAATTGAGAACGTCTAATTAAATTAAGCAGAATTGCTAAAACTATTGATACAGTAACATAGATTATTTTTCCACTAGCAATCGCTATGATAGAACCAGCTATAACAGCAAAAATTGATATATATTCTGTAATTTCGAGGAGTCGATGTTTATTCATACTTACTCCCCCTAATTATCTTCATTTCTTCAGCCGTCAGCCCATACAGATGAGCAACCATATCATCAATTTCTGCTTCCCAATTTTCCACACCCTGACCTTTGTACTCAAGTATTTTTTTAACAAGTGAAACTATAATTTCACCTTCATCTTTGGAAACATTGGGTATGGGAATTTGAAAAAGATTGTCTCTGAAAGCCTGTAAATATCCATTTTGTAAATCAGTACAAATTTGAGAAATAAACCACCAAGAGCTAGAAGAATTTAAAACAGCGACTACAAACTCATCGATACCAGAAATCATGTAAAGAGCATCATTATGAAAAAAACCTTGTTTGTCAAAAGCAAAAGTAGCTTTGTTCATAAATCGACCAAGGATAACTTTCGGTTGTTCAAACTCTTGCCAATATTTACAAGAGCGTAATTCCCAAAAATATTTACCTTGATCATCTCTGTTGATTAACCTTTCTCTAAAATAATTTAGAAAAGCATAAATAGCAGGATATGTTTTACAAAATATCTTCTCTGCTTCCTTTTCCGGCTTATCACTCCAAGGATGCTTTTTATTTTCTGATGACTCAATTTTAATTAAATATTGTTCAGCAAAATCCACACACCACCGCTTAACATCCCGTCCCCTCAAAAATGGTTTCAAAACCTCAGCCGATGTTTCATGTTCAGCAATCAACCTATCCCGCGTCGCTCTATCTACAACAAACGCTTCATTTAAACCTGTCTTAATTCCGTAGTAAAACCTTCGATTCACATACTCACCCAACGGAATACCTGCACTTCTTAACTTATCCAGCAACCGCAAGACAGCAGGAGACTCTAACCGCCACCCATCAGCTCCTAATTCCTTCTGAGGCATATAAAAACTTTGATTTTTAAACACTGAGGTAAACTCATCAACAGATTTACCAACTTCCCAATTCAACACACGGGCTTGATGATTATTTGGTTTACCCTTGCTAACCAAAATAATGCTCGGATAAGCGATCGCTTCAAATACTGGTGCATCCCCGAAATCAATCAACACCTGGACTTGTGACTTTTCCCCTAAGAATTGACGTAGTTTTTCACCATAACCTGCACGGAAGTATTTGTTAGAGGTGATGTAAGACAAATGCCCTCCAGACTTGAGCAGCCTAAACCCACGCTCATAGAAGTAAACAAAGAGGTCACATACCCCGGTGTAACATTCATATTCTGCTTGCAGGGCTGGCTTGAGTTCTTTAATCTGCTCCTGTCTTACATAAGGCGGATTGCCAATCACAATATCAAACCCGCCCTGCTGCTGAAACACCTCATTAAAATGCAGATGCCATTGGAAGAAATTAAGCGATCGCATCCCCCTTTCCACCTCAGCCGCAAACTTATCCAACTCAACCAACTTATCAATAATCTGTTGACGTTCTTTTTCCTGAGCCTTGCTGACCTTGCCCTTCATCAGCTTAATTTTGTTTTCTAATTCCCTCTGCTTCCCTAACCCAAAGGAACAACGATCAGCGATCGCAACCCGAAACACATTCTTTTCAGCTTCTAAAATCCTCTCCCTGAGTGCCTTTCGCTCCTCTGCATGAGCCTCAAAGTACTGATGCTGCAAATCTATTAAGGGTTGAATAGCTGCTTGTACAGGAGTCACGTTCAGCATTGTTTGCTGGTTTTTGGTGGGGTCAGGAATTAACTGCTCACCTTGAATAGTAGAAATGAGCGAATCCCCACACATCAGTTTGTAATCAAGGTTAGGCAGTGGTTCCACATCATCAATATCAGGAATATCCACTACCAGCGATAACCACATTCGCAGCTTGGCAATTTCAACAGCTTCAGGCTTAATGTCCACACCGTAGAGATTATTAGCAATAATGTCCCGTTTCCATTGACTGATAGTGAGACTACCCCGTTCTACAGTCATGCCCTCCCGATGAGCGATCGCTTGTTTGACTGACAAAATTACTTGCATCATTCCTATGGGGAAAGCGCCAGAACCCACAGCCGGGTCACAGACTGTCACGGATAAGAGAGCTTTTTTAAGCTTTTTCGCCTGTTCTTTAGTTAGCAGTTGGTTAATATCCTGCCCAGGTAGTTCAGAGTCATATTCTGTAAGCTTCTTGACTGCCTCCGAGTCCATACCTGTTTGTTCTGCTAGGTAACGACTCAGGGATTCCACACACATGAACTGGACTATTGAGCGTGGCGTGTAGAAAGTACCGCTTTGTCCCCGTTCCTCAGATGCCAACATATTCTCGAACACCTTACCCAGCATCTCAGGGTCAACGGCTGCATCCTCATCACCCTGAATGTTTTCTGATACGGTAAAGTTATAGCTGTTAAAGAACCTGAGAATACCTTTGTCGCCACTGGGGTCAAAAAGTGAGTTAGGTAATTCGATTTGAGGGGGTGTTTCCACGCCAGCTGCATCAATCACACCTGAACCATAATCCCGGTCAAACAATCCGCCATTGAGATAAGGAATTTTACCCCAAGGGGAATCCATATTTGGGCGCTGTTTGTTGAGCATTTCAAAAAACAGAGGCTCTAGAACCTGATTATAAAAATCTGTGTCCTCTAGGTCTGAGTGTAGTTTGTTGTATTGATTCTTGAGAAAATTGCGATCGCTCCCCAAAAACTCCTTTTTCTGTAAAAAGTAGAGAAACATAACTCGTCCCAGGAGTCTTTGAGAGAACTGGTGCAGGCGATTGGGGTCACTGAAGTAAGAATGCTGGTTATTAGCTTTGATAACCCGTTGCAACTCCTCAAAGATTTCTCGATAACCCCGATAGAACTCTTTAGTCAGCTTCTCTACATCAAATGCTTCACACTGGACTTTATACAGTTCTTGCGGAGATAGATTACGAGCAGCGATCGCATCTAATCTGTCTCTGTCGTAGTTGGTGGGATTAGCCCTGTCAATCAGTAACTTGCGGATGCTGACTTTTAAATTTAGGTCAGCATCAAAACTTTTACGGGGATTGACCAACATTAATTGGTCATAGTTTTTTGTACCCAACAGGAGAAAATTAGAGGGTCGTCTACAAAGACTTTGAGCCAGCGATCGCATCCGATTACTTGCAGCACTGCTATTGAGCCATTCTTCCTCTTGAAGCTGAAATAGCAATATTTGCAGGGACTCATTACCTTTTTGATGATCGGCAATCATGTATGCATCCCAAATTGCCTCAGCGCTCCGAGCAGGTAGCTCCAAATCACTAACAGCTAATTGTTGAGCAGAAGCATTGTAGCCAATTTTTTGAAATAAAGATGCTACCTTCTGTGGGCTATCTATTTGCCTGACATCATCTAATTGTAGTAATCGCTGCGCCATTCCGGTATTCCATTCACTCAAAATTTTTTTATTTAAAACCCTTGCGGTGTATCGACCTTAATTAATCTGAAGAAAGCACATTAAATCTGCGAATGTCCTATAAAATTGCGACACCAAACAGCCCGTCGCAACTATCGCCACATTAAAATTAAGCAAGCAATACTACTTACCTAAACAAACCTGCTTACTTTTTAGTCAAAACTAATTTGATTGATATTTGGTTAACAGTTTTTGCCCCTGATCACCCATCTCTTCTAGAAGTTTTTCAACCCTCTGCATAGCCATCGGTGATAACTTAGAGCGTTTATTTTCCCAACGATTAACTGTGGAATAAGTAACGCCCAAATGTGTTGCAAATTGTTCTTGGGTTAAACCCGTTACAGTGCGAAGTTCATGTATGAGCCGTCCCAGTTCTGGTTGTTCGATTACCAAAGGTTTTTTGATAGTCATTAGCTCAAAACCCACTTCTTAAGTAGCAAATAATGTATTATTCGCTATATCTTAGTGAGGCTCATGATAGATTGTAACCCGCTAATACACTGTTATTTATTTACTGCAACTTTAATGTTTCTATGTAATAAACGCAACTTCTACTTAAGTATGATTGTTCAGAACTGATTTAATACTAATTTTGTAGAATTGCTCCCAAAGTACCACTGACAGCACGTAAATAGTCAGATGGCGATAGCAGAAGCAGTATCCCTCGCATCCCACCAGAAACAGTGATCTGCTCGAATAAGATTGCTGTTTCATCAAGGTAAACTGGATAGTCTTTTTTACTGGCTAAAGCTGTTACACCCCCACGGATATATCCTGTTAGTTGCTGCACTTCCTTCAGAGCAACTGTCTCAACCTTGCGGTTTCCTGAAATCCGCGCTAAGGCTTTTAAGTCTAACTGAGCATTTCCCGGCACAACAGCGAAACAGATACCTGTTGTGTCGCCTCTGACTACTAGAGTCTTAAAAACTTGCTCTGGCGGAAGACTAACTTTGTGTGCTGTACTCTCAGCAGCGAGATCGGCGGGATCTACTTCATAAGTGAGAATTTGGTAGGGAATACCTAGTTTATCAAGTAGCCGAGCAGCATTAGTTTTCATTCAAGTCCACAAAAGATATCATTGCTCAAGCTCCCAATCTTGAATCACCAGCCGACTAACGCGACTAAATTCTCTTGTGTTGTGCGTGACTAATGTTAAGTTATTCACAACTGCGATTGCTGCTATCTGTAAGTCATAAGGCCCAATTGGTGTACCAAGCGCCCCTAACTCTACCCGAATTGTGCCAAAAAGCCGAGCCGCCCGATCATCAAAAGGCAAAGATACAAAATTATTTAAGAATGCTTCTAGGACTTACGCATTGACAAAAAGAATCATCTATGAAGTCTAGATAATGCCATCACTGCTAAGGTTTGCAAAAATATGCTCACGTACAACTAACGTAAACATATTCCGTTGTACTTCGTACCAATTGCTAATTATTTTTTCAGACCGCATAAACTCCAATCTAATAAAAGCTTGAAGTGAACAAAATATGTGAGTCTTGATTGCATAGGTATCCCTAACCATGAACCGACAAATTCCACATACTTGTTTTATGGCTCGATGAAAGGTTTCAATTCCCCAATGGGTATCATGAATTGTGATAAATTCATTTCTAGTTATATCCTTGATTCTTTCCTCATCTGGAACATACAAAATATAGTGCGGAGCCGGAGACGCTCCGCCTCCGGTCTAGAGTCTTCTTTCTTGAAGTCTTTCCTAAACAACTTTATAAATCCAAATTCTTTCAGATGAGTTCTTAATCCTGACTCTGGAATCACCAGAGTACTTACCTGGCAATACTTATGTGGCTCATTTGAGACAGTTCTGTTTTTTTCAATCCCGAATAGAAAACCCAATTTCTGGTTTTTTAGAAATTTTAAATTTTCTACTCCTGAATACCAACTATCTCCTGTTATTATTCTTGGTTTGACTCCCCAGCTTATTATTTCACTCACCATTTCTCTAAAATAATCGTTTTTTGTTTTCCCCTCCTTTTTGTCATATATTCTGTAGTTTATTGGTACTGAGTTACCATTAATATCGCTGTAATATAAAGTGATTAAATTTAAACCAATAATAGTTTTATGGGCTTTTCCTGACCAAAAATAACTGATTAATTCGGCATTTTTTGGGTCGCTGTAAATCTTTTCTATTACTGTATCGTCTACACTTAATATCCCTCCTACCAAATTAATGATTTTCTCTACTATGTTGAATAAATCTTTCGGTTCGTATCTCTCTCTCAACAAAAACCGATTCACACTATCATGTGAAACGTCTCCCAATATCTCTGCCAACCTACTGCACCCCCCAAACTTTGGCTCTGACAGCAAAAATAAGGTGTAGAGGTCTAGATTGCATTGTCCTGTCGATGGTTTAGTAATTTCTCTAATTGTCCGATACCTGTAAAGTAGACGACCCTTATTTATGAATTCACTATT